>JASFWU010000140.1:0-7118 GCA_050049035.1 Akkermansiaceae bacterium
CCCTGTTGCTTTCCGTCTTGTGACTTGCTCCCTTGCTGTTGGCCTTCCTGCGACTTGCCGTTCTGCGATTGACCGTTCTGCCCCTTGTTCGCCTGTTGCTGGCCTTTCTGAGATTGCCCGTTTTGGCTCTTATTGCCTTGCTGCTGTCCGTTCTGAGGTTTCCCGTCCTGACTCTGGTTCTTCCGTTGCTGATCGGCAATGGCCTGCTGGTTTGAACTTCTCGCCTGATCGAGTTCACTTTGGAGTTTCTTGATGTTGGCAGCGGCTCTCAAGAGGTCCGCCTTCTGTTGCTCCAATTTTTCCCGGGCTTCGCGGTTTTGCTCAGCGGCATTCTGATCGATCTCCTTTTGGATCTGGTTCTTGAGCTTTTGGACTTCGGCTTGCGCCTTCTCAATCTCGCTCTTGCTCTCTTCCTGATCACTTCGGGGTGTATCCTTGATCTTGGATGCCTCAAGCTTCTGGTCTGCGTTTTTAATGCGCTCCTTGATCTCTTTCAGCGCAGAAGAATCCATCTTCGGCTGCGTAAGCTTATCCAGCTTTTGCTCGGCGTTCTTCAAACGGTCCTGGGCCTCATTAGTCAGAGCCTCCTTCTGTTCCTCTTTCAGTGGAGCCTCCGGGTTCTGCAGAAGTTCTTCGTTGGCCTTTCGGGCCTCCATCAATTCCTTCTCAAGATCCTTGATTTCCTGCAGCAGTTGCTTGAGTTCAAGGCTCTCTTTTTGAAGTTCATCTTTCGCGAGAACTTCGGAAGTCTTGGCGGACGACATTCCCTTGGTATCCTTGACTTTCACCGAGTAGCTGACCTTTGAGTCCTTCTCGATCGGAAGCTTGCTCAGGTCGAGCTTTGCGGTAGCCTGGACCTTTTTGTTGCCGGCCTGGTCCTTGAGATCGACCGGGAAACGAAACTCCTCCTTGGTCCCGTCGGCCTTCTCAACTTTCGCCACGAGCTCGGCTTGCTGGATCCCGTAGTCGTCGACCGCTTCAAACTGCACATCAAGTTCCTCGTTATCCTTCATCGCGAAGGTCTGTGACTCCTTGGACAGCCGGACTTTCGGGGCCTTGTCGGGGATGGCGACCAGATTGATTTTCGTCCGCGAGGTGAGGTCACCTACGATCGAGGTCAGCCTGATGGTATTCTGGGTGGTCTTGAGCACTTGATAGGACTCTCCGTATGTTCCTTCGGAATCAGGCTCCAGAGTCTTGGTGGTATTCTGGCCTCCGGTTCTTTTTTGAAGTTGGGCCTGTGAGAGCTCTTGATCGGCCTGGAAGGTCAGCTGCACCTGGCTGCCTTCGGGTAACTTGAGCTGGCGGGGTAGTTTTGAAAGGACCTGCTTCGGCAGCTTGGTGTAAGCCGGGGGGGTCACAACAAACTCGGATTTCGCGATCACCGGCTTGTCGATCACGATGACTTTTTGCCATGGAGTGACCGAGTCCCCTGCTTCGATGCGGTACTCAAAATCGCGGGAGGCATTGGGAACAATCGAAACGACATTATTCCTCTCCTCGTTGATCTCGACCCAACGCTCCTCGATGATTCCGTCGGGACTTCTTTCCTGGATTTTCGCCTCTGCTGGGATCTTTCCGGAAATCCGCGTGGCGATGACGAAGTCTTCTCCTCTCGGGTGATAGGTCGTGGTCTCCCCGGAAGACAACACCGTCAGGGTGTTTTCATTCCATGGCTGGATGAGGCGGTCCCAGAGTTTTTCAAGAGACTGGCCGGTGGTCAGGACAAGGGCAAAGAGAAGAACAAAGGCTCCGGCAAAGGCGGTGCTGGCCCAAGTGAACGAGCGGCTCTTCATCATCTGGCCGCTCCCGCTCTTGATCTTGATTGCATCGACCTGCCGTCCGACGGCCTTGAGGAGTTCGGGCGAGTGGTTTCCTGAACCCTGGAGTTCGACCGAGGTGGTGAGACGCTCCTGAAGATCCGGATTCACTTCGTCCAACCATTGCGCGGTGGCCGACGAGTGATTCTTCACGGTCATTTTGTTCCAGATCCACCGGACCGAGGCCACGAAACCAATCAAGGCGGCAGCGCTGAGGATAAATCGTGAGGCCTTGGATTGCAGACTGAAGCTCCAGTCAAAAAACATCGCCAGGACTGCCAGAATCACCGCAGATGCCAGGACAGAAAAGACGAGGTACAAGTTGCGGATGCGTCGTCGGATCTTCTTCTCGGAAGCCAGCGTTTTGACCGAGGTCCGCGAAAGCGTGGGGTGTTCTTTTTTCATGTGACAAACGGGGTGTTGGAAGGTGAAGCGTTCAGGAAAGACCGGACAGGCGTTTAAGATACCACTCAATTGATGAAACCGCGAGGATGATCAGCAGGATCCACCATGAATCCCACAACGGTCGTTTCGAAGTTCGTTTAATAACCTCGGGTTGCAGGTCCAGAGCCTCGATCATGAGAGGAAGGGTGCCGGGGGCGATGGTGGCCGCCAGAGGCAGTCGATTGACCTGCCCCCAGAACTGGGAAGGCGAAGTCGGTGGTTCGAGTTCCTTGATGTTTGCCTGTCCGTCGACGGTGAGAATGACCGGTTCCTGCTCCGGATTGGCGACCTCATCGGCGGCGATAATCGAGTCGAGATTGTCTCCAGTGTAAACCAGCTGGTAATCTCCCGGGGGGATATTGGAAAAGCGGACGAAATAATCCCCGCCCCGGTTTCCGTCGGGGACCGGCTTCATCGAGGCCACCACCGTGTCGTCTTTTTTGAGGACGGCGGTGAAGTCTTCATCTTCGAATGGCCGCCCCTCTTCATCCCTGATCCGCACTTTTCCCTGAATCTCCTCTCCGGAGGTCCAAATGAGGCGGTCCAGCCGGGTGGCGACGAGGGAGTCGCTGAAGCCATAGCTGTCGACACACATCCCCCGGATCAACTGCCCCCAGAGCTTGGCATGATACTTGTCGCCATATCGAAAGCGCAGGTGGTAGAGGCAGGGAGCGGCAAAATAGGCAATCTTCCCGCTTCCAAATCGCTGGGTGGCGCAAAAATCATAGGTGTCTCCGCTCGTGCGGTCGGTGGCCTGCAAAATGGTGCGGGCCGACTGCTTGGCTTTGAGCCACGGAGTCAGGGTGTATTGCGGAGTCGCGTTGAAGATCTGTTGCCAGATCTGGTTGGTATTGCCCTTGTCGAGAAGGACCATCTGCTGAACCGGACTATTCTTGGGGGGATGAACAGTGAAGGTTCCCTGGATGGTATCGGCAGCGACACGAGTCATGGGAATGAGGGGAGCCATCGGCCCTTCGACGAACTTCGAGGGCATTCCGTTCTTGCCCGCAAGTATGATGAGGTTTCCTCCCTGGTTGACGTAATCGGTCACGAGCTGTTGGTGCTCCGGAGTGAGGTAGGTGGGAGTAAGGTCACCCAGAATGATCAGGTCATATGCTTTCCACGAATCGATATCGAAGGGCAGCGCGGTGGGCTTCTTCTCGGGCTTCCCGGGATAAGCATGGTTGGGTTGGAACACCTTGCTGTCCATTTTGATGGAAGGGTCCCGGTTGAAGAGATTCTGAAGGTAACGGGTTTCCCATCTCGGGAAGGTATCGCACACCATCACGGTGTATTGATTTTTGATAACGGTGCAATCGAGTTTCCGGATGTTGTTTTTCGGAAGGGCATCGCCGGCGATCGGGTCGAGCTCAATCTCGAACTCATGCTGCCCGGCCGAACGGGCGGTCCACTTGAGTTCAATCCGCTCGACCGTTCCATCACCTTTGAGGAGCACTTCCTGGTTATCGATGACTTCGTCATCCTTGCGCAGAGTAAGAGTGGAGGCCTCGGCAATGCTGTTGACCGAGGAAACCTGAACCGCGAAAACCAGATCATCGTTTTCCCGGACTCGTGAAGGGTTGACGACCGACTTGATTCGGGAATCAGGACCGGAGAGAGCGTCCCCGACCGGAAAGACGATCAAGGGCTGGTTCAAAACGTCGGGAGAAAGATTGATGCCCTCTTCACTCGAATCAAAACCATCGGTGACCAACATCGAAAACTGCTTCCCCTTGGTGTGGTCGCGTCGGCTGAGGTTGTTGAGGCTTTGATAGAGATTCGTTTCGGGATTCTTTCCCCCATCGATCTCGATGGGGTCACTGATGGCCTGGTCGACGAGGTCGTTGGCGAAGGTCTTCAAGCGAAGGTTGTATTTGTCTTCGAGTTCCTTCAGATAGGGTTGGGAGTTATTCATCCACTTCCGCACCAAATCAATCCGGGCGAGTTCCGCGGAATCGGAGGCCGTCGCTTCCCGGGTATTCAGGATGCGTCTGATACCCAAGGCGGTTTGCGACAAGAGTCTGCCGGCTTCGGTAAGGTCGGTTACAGCATTCTCGCGATCCGTATCGGTGACCAGTGCGGTTGACTGCTCAAGCGTCTTGATCGGGGCCTTGATGAGTCGCGAAAACCCGGGGTCATCCTGAAGATCCTGGAGTCTGCTTTCCACCTTCCCGAGGATCCCGGCGATGGTATCGAGCTGAGCCTGAAAATCCTCCGACTCGGTGTCGAGGTCGCGCACGAAAAGATTGAGACGGATGCGCCCCGCTTCGGTCAAAGTGAGGGCTTCATTCAAAGGAAGATCATCTCCGGAAGAAAGCCAGACCGCGGTATTGGGACCGCTGAGGTCAGCAAGGGTCATGCTTTGAGAAACATCGACGCCGAAGTTCGCCGAGACCGGAAGGGATTCCTCGCGGGTCAGGACGGCCTTCGGTTGGGCAATGAGAACCCAGATGAGAAGGCACAGGAGGGAGCGAAGACTAAAGAGAGACCACCTCGAAGCCGGTGGCAGGTCGTGCGTCTGCCGTCTCAGGAGGAAAAGACAATAGGCAATAGAAAGACCCGCCCCCAGCAGGAGAAGCAAGGGGTGGATGGATGTTTCGATACTGCTCATTGATCCTTAGTAGACCGGTTTGAGATCAATCCGGCCTGACGAATTGATTCGACGTTGGGCAAGACGGTGGGAGAGGAAAGCTTCGGAAAGGAAAAGGAGGCCTGCGATGATCGCAAACCAGAGAGCCAGGGGCCACTTGCCCTCGTCTTCCGAGGATAAGTTCTTGTCGGGCTGAAAGTCTTTTCCGGTGACCAGATCTGTCGCCAGAGTCGACTCCACCGGAGAGAGATTCGATTCAGCTTCCGAACGCATCACCGTAAAGACCTTGGTGACCGGCTTTTCGTTCATGTCCTTGAGACCGCTCACCGAGTAGGTGCCCGGAAGGAAAGTGTTGGAGGTGCGGAACTCTCCTTCCTTCATCATCATCTTCTCCGTGCTACCGTCGGGTCTGGTTACCACCAGCGGGTCATCGTCTTCCGTCCGCTTTTGCAAAGTCTGAATGCTGATCGTTTGTCCGGGCTCGAGGTTTTTCGCGGTAAGACCTTGCCCGATGCATTCACGAAGGGTCGTCCGCATGATCGGGACAAAGGTTTGCAGAATGGGAAGGTTGGACGAGTCCCGGTTGAGATTGCAGGTTTGCAAGATGACCCGGCCGGGCTCGGCGGGAATGGAGAGAATGACCGGATCGCCATCCGGGGTTTGAAGAAGGCGCTCCTGATCGAGGAATGCCCGGTCGATGAGTTGGTAGTAGCGATCAATCTTGGCGCGGAAGAGATCAAGACTCCGGACCGCGATATCGCGGGCATAATCCTGGTTGGTGTTAGCGGTGGTGAGACGGAAGGGCTTGGTCGCTTCCTCGCTTTGAACCAGAGTGGTCTCGCTGAGCGAATCAAGATCGAGGGCCTTCAACAAGTCGTTGGTCCATTCCGGCAGCTCTTCTTCGCGGGTGTCCATCATGATCCAGACCCCACGGCCTTTGGCAACAAATTGCTTGATGAGATCAAAGGCCTCCGGCTTCAGCGGTTCGGTTTGAGCAATGATGAGGGCGAGGTTTTCCTCGAGAGTTTCTTCATTGAGGTCCTTGCTGGCGATCACGCTCGGTTGGTAAACCGAGGAGCTCTTGGGAGGATTCTTGTCCTTCTTGTTGGGAAGCCGGGCCCCGAGAGCCGCCGCAATAAACTGGGAGGGCAGGACCTGTCCTTTGTCGATTCGCTTGGTGTCGTCAATGATGAGAACCGGCAGATCGTTGGTCACCTCAAGAGCCAAGGTGGCCTTGTTGTCAGCCGGAAGCGGGTCATCGTCCACCTTGAGATGACACTCGAGCAACTGGCTTCCTTGGTCATCAATCGTAAAAAAATACTCGAGGGCGCGGTCGCTTTCGGGTTCCAGTTCGATGAAATCCGAGCGTTCAATCTCCCGGCCGTTGAGTGACCAGATCAGCCGGGCATCGAGGATGTTTTGATCCGAGTAGTTTCGCAGAATGGCTTTGAACCTTTGCTTCGATCCGGCGGCGAGGGTATCGCGATCACTTTGAAGGGCGATGACGGCCACCTGGGGACCACGCTGCATCTCTCCGGCTTTGAAATCAGCAATGCGGAGCGAAAGATTGTCGGTCTGGGCCACCCGGCGGTTGATCGCGAGCCAGCGGTCTTTTTCATCGGGCTTCCAGGCATTCGCCTGAAGATCGTGAATGAGAATGACCTGGCGACTCTTGGCTTGGTCGTCCTTTTCCGCCGGAGCATTGAGAGCAAGCTGGATCGCTTCCACGATGTTCCCCCCACCCTGGTCGATCGTTTGTTTTTTGATCTCGGCCTGCAGGCTGTTACGGTTGTTCGGTGTCAGGATGACCGGTTCATCCCGAAGCCAACGGAGTTCCGCCCCGGCCAGCAAAATGCGGACCGACGAATGATCGGGCAGCTCCGAGATTTGCTGGAGCAGGGCACTGCGAATGGCCTCCTGACGCGGGCTCCCGTCTTCGGTTTGAACGCCGGTGGAAAGCGAAATGTCCCAAACCAAGATGGTATCGAGATCCGATCCACTGCCCAAGTAACGCGATGTGAGCGGCTGCGCGAATGTGAGGACAAGAAAGACGATGGCGAGCGCACGAAGCATCATGAGCAAGCGGTCTTTCAAGCGCTGTCGTTTCGAGCTCGCACTGCTGATCGATTTCTTGAGGAAGTCCATCGCACCCCATTTCAGAACCTTCGACTTCTGACGCGTCAGCAGGTGGATGGCGATCGGGAGTCCGATTGCCATCAGGCCAAAGAGAAACGGGGTTGCAGCAAACATCAACTTTTGCGGGT
>JASFWU010000141.1:0-7104 GCA_050049035.1 Akkermansiaceae bacterium
CGATGCATTTGTCGCCGCGATTTTGAAGGCAGGCAGGGAAGGGGATTTGACCAAGGCGCCTCTTGCGGGTCCGGCATTTCCAGTGGCTGGAAAGGGAGGCAAAGTAGCGGGTGATATGATCCCGACGTATGCCTTCAATTGGTGCGTCAGCCCCCTCACTCCCATGAGGGTATCAGGGGTGATTTGGATTCCTTCGGAAGCCAATATCGGCGAAAATCCCTCGCACTATGCCGCTGAATTAACTGCGTATGCCAAAAGCCTTCCTTCGACCTACGGGCAGTCCAAGGTCGCCTTTTATCATGTCCTGCCTTCGAAAACCCTGGTTCCGGAGATCGGAAATCCCGAAATCCCCGGAAGTGTCAGTTTCCCAATCGACCAATGGCCCAAGAGCCTGAAAGAAATTGCCGGCAAATTGGGGGAAGCGGCTTCCGGCCGGTGACGAGTGCCTTTAATTCCGGCCAATCACTTCCAGCCACGAACGTCCGATCCGGATTTCATCGAAGTCGTAGTCTCCGTCTCCATGGGGTTGAACGTTGAGGAGGACTTCGGAATTCGATCCGATATCAATGGCGTCACAAAAAGCCATGTCCTGGGAGTCGACCGGAGGAGTTTGGTCCAGGGTGGGATTCACCCACATGCGGATGACATCCCGTCCTTCCAGGCAGGCGTAATGTGCCACCAGAAGGACCGTTTCACCTTCCTTGATGGCGTGTCCTGAATTTCGAGTATGGACGCCGAGCCCGTTCACCCACGCCTTGCCGGTGTTTTTGAGGAAGCAATGTCCCTCTCCCAGCTTGTTGGCCCGCATCAGAAAACTCATCCAGAATTCGGTTCCCGGTTTGCCCATTGGGATCTTGGTTTCCCGGCCGATACGAAGAGTCTTTCCTTCATTTCCCTTCATGCTCATGCGGACGTTGACGCAGCCGCCGGTGACCGGAAGTCCCTCGTAACTGAGGCCCTCCTTTTTTATGGTGGCAGGCCCCTTGTCTTTAATGGTCCATGGGGTGGACCATCCGGATCCTCCATTTTGACCTTCGAGGTTGCGGCCTTCGGAATAGGCGAAACTCTCATAAGCGGAAGTGATTTTTGTGTGCTGGCCTGCCGAACCGATGGCGGCTTTTCCCGGAGGGGAGGAGCCCTGCCGGTTTGTTGCTTCGACCCAATAGAAATACCGGATTCCCGGGCGGGCGCTGGTATCGAAGTATTCATGGCCGGTGAGATTGGAAGCGATTGGTTTTGCGGAAGCTTGCTCATTTTCAACCGAGCGCAGGACGCTGTAGGTTGAAGGATGATTGGTTCCAGCTCTCCAGCGAACCATCACACCATCCGGATGAACGGAGTCGGAGGCATTGGCATCAACCGGCGATGGCGGATTGGTCGCAAGGAGGGCGCTGAGGATTTGATCGGTTCGTGAGAGACGGGTTTCGAAGCTCTGGTAGTCCTGGTATTGGCGATTCCAGATGCGTTCCGCCATGGCAGGAAGAGGGTGACGCAGCTGGTTGATCTCAGTGTCCGCGGCTTGTTCCCAGGAGCAGAGTTGGGCTCCCAGAATGTTGTCTGCGGATTTGAATTGATATTGGCGGACACTGGAAACACGCCTTGGAAAAGGGTCGGTGAAGTTGCCAAAGGACTTCAAATCCCAGTCGTAAACGAAACGGGTCAGGGGGCGTTGGCCCACGACATAGAGCGGATACCACGAGGTGTTGATGATCCGGTGACCTGCCTTGCCATAGTAGGTTTCCGCATTCCGGTAGTTATCGAAGGGCATCACGATGATGTCGCGATCCAATTGGTTTGCTCCTTGGCCGATATGGAAGCCTTCCCAGACGATGGCACTTTTTCCATGGCTGCGAACCTTCTTGTTCATGCGGTTGAGGAAGTGATTGAAGAGCCCGCCAATTCCGTCGACGCCATGACGCTTGATGGCTGCCTGAAACTCGGGGTTGCGATCAAGCCCGTGCAGGTTGGCCTCGTCAGCCCCGAGGTGGAGATAGGGACTGGATTGAAAAATGGCACAAACCTCGTCGAGAATTCGACCCATGGCCGAAACGGCCTCCTCCGAGGCGAAGTTAATGATGCCGCCATTGGGTGAACGGAATAGATCCGGCATCGCGTTGCAAATCGCCGAAGCGTGCGCGGGCATGTCAATTTCCGGAACCAGGATGACGCCGCGGGCATCGGCGTAGCCAACGAGCTCCTTGAGCTGTGCAAGGGTGTAGCTCCGGTTTTTGGTTGGGACATCCGGAAATTCTTTCAGGGGAAAGGTCCAGGACTGGTCATCTGTCAGGTGAACCTGGAGATAACGAATCTTGTAGAGCCGGCAAAGTTGAATGATTTCCTTAAGAGTTTCCGGAGGGTGCCATTGCCGTGCCACATCAACCATCAGCCCGCGATAGGCTGTGTCGGGGGAGTCGGTGATTCGGACTTTGGCGAAACCGGGGGAATTCGGAGTGGGGGCAATGAGAGATTGCAAGAGAGTCGTCGTGCCGTTGGCTAGGGCGGGAACGGAACCGCCTTCCAAGAGAGTCTTTTGTCCGGTTTCGAGCCGATATTCCTCTTCGTTCAGGTCCGGATTCAGACGGATAAGGAGATCAGCCGATTTTTTGTCGGCACTCATGATGACCGTCCTCGGGCCTGAAAGTGCTTGAAGTTCTTCGGTGAAGACGCGGGCCAGGGTGAGCAGCGACGGATCACTGATCGCAATGCTGATGTTTTTTTTCAGGGGCAAGATTCCGTCCTCGATTTCCACGATTTTTGGCCATGGCAGAAATGATGGTTCCTTCCCGGGAAAAGTCGGAGTTGCGGAAAGGGGGGACGCGAACAGGGAAAGGAAACAAATGATGGAGCTTTTCACGATGGTTGTGGTCTTGAAGGAGTGGACCTTGTCCACGAAGACGTGGTAGACGGGAATGTCCCCAAAAGCGAGAGAGTAGCTGTCACTTTTCGCTGGTATTGTTGAAGGCCAAAGAGATGGTTGCCTCATGAAAGGCAGTTCGTTTTTCGTAATCTCGCTTCTTTGCCTTACCTCCGCGCATTCTGTCGAAGTTGGAGCTTCGATGGACTACTCCCACCTGGCCTTTTTCCCGAAGCGTTGGGAGGAGAAGAAGGCTGATCGAAAGATGTTCCCCTGGAAGGGCGAGCAGGTGGTCCTGTTGACTCCATCAAAAAACTATGATCCCAAGGTCATCGGTCCCTTTCTCAATCATCTGGATGCCGGGTGGAAGCTCTATGCGGACTTTACCGATCGACGTCCAAGAGCGGCCCGCATGCTGGATGGTCTGGCCCCGATCGCCGCCATTCCCGACGGCGGACTGACTTGCGGATACGGGTGTGGCTACGTTGGTGCGACAGGAATTGAGATGACCGATTTTCACCGGGGACATTATCCAAAGTTACTCAAAAACAATGATGCCGTTCCTCATGCCTACTTTTATGAGATGGGGCGAAACTATTTCACCTTTGGGCGGCGGCACGATGCGTTCACGACCGGTTTTGCGGTTTTCATGCGTTACGTCTGCACCGATACCCTAAAGACCCACGATGTTGATCAGGGAACACGACGGGTGATCGACAAGTCGATTCAGCGTTACGAGGAACGAAAAGATCTTGGGTTTCTACAAGCCTTCACCAATGCCGGCGGATTGAGCGAAAAACAAAACCGCCTCAAGGTCGGGCCCAGTGACCAGCCGGTGATGTATGCTTCCGCCATGCTATCGCTTTGGAAGAGCGAGGGAGACAACTGGCTCCGGGGTTTCTATCGACAGTTGATCACCTGTCCCGAAGCGAATTCGGGGACCAGGGAAGGAGCGCTCACCCAATGCCTTTCCTGGTATGTGGCTTCCTCGGTCGCCGCCAACCGGGACCTTGGAGAGATCTTTGTCACCAAGTGGCGCCTGCCGTTGACCGAAAAGCAGAAAGAGATCTTGTCCGGGATCAAGTGGGCTGATCCGGAGTTAAAAGCCGGTGAGGTGGTGGCAAAGTTGATAAAGTCATAGGGCTTTCTGGTTTTGTCAGGGAGAAAACCCGGCCTTTCAGTGGCAATCCCACGGAGCCGTGTCTACCGTTGGGCATGAGCAATTTTAAGACTTGGGTGATCGCGGCAGGGATGGCGGGTGCGGCGCTGCTGACGGCTGCAGGGAAGCCGGTGAAGGTTTTTATTCTCTCCGGCCAATCCAACATGGTGGGTGCGGGTAAAGTTGATGGAGGGGGAACGAGATGGGGGAGCGAGATGATCGACCCGGTGGTGTCGGTTTATGAAGGCGTTTATGATTCCAAGGTCGACTACGACGCCCGCAAGCCGATAAAGACTTTGAAGCTGGAGAGCTTTGGCGGAGTCAAACCCACGCCCTATCCCGGAGGAGGGGTCCAGGTGGTACGGGGTTTTGTGAAACCAAAGGAAACAGGAATCTATGAGTTTCGCCCGGGTTATGGCGGTTCGACCCGTTGTGTGATGGAAGTGAACGGGATGGTGGTTCATCGCCAAAATCCAGGTGACGAGGCCGTGAGGAGCGAGATCCGGCTGGAGGGTGGCAAGAAGGTTCCCTTCAAGATCACTTATCTGACCAGGGATGCGAACGGTCTCGGATGGACGGCAAGGCTGGATGTCCCCGGCTCATTGAAAACCCTGGTGAAGTTTGAAGGGAAATATCCTTACTTGATGAATGAAAAAGGACAATGGACGCAAAGAGACGATGTCTACTATCGCGGCGTTGTGACTGCCACTGGCAGTCGCTGGATGGGCGTGGCCGGCGGGCGTATTGGACCGGAATTGGGATTTGGTCATGCCGTTGGCGATGCCATCGACGAGCCGGTTTTGATTCTCAAGACCTCGCAAGGCAACCGCTCACTTGGTTGGGATTTCCTCCCGCCGGGAAGCAAGCAGTATGAATTCGAGGGGAAGATCCATGCCGGTTACAAGGAATCACCGCTGAGTTGGGAAAAGGGGAGCAAGCCCCAGCCCATCGACTGGTATGCCGGAAAGCAATACGATGAGTGTTTTTCGGCGGCACACGAGGTGCTCGATAACTTCGACCAGCAGTTTCCCCATTGGAAGGGAAGAGGCTATGAGATCGCCGGGTTTGCCTGGTGGCAGGGAGATAAGGATCGCTACGTCAATGCACACGCTGCCAGTTACGAAAAGAACCTGGTTCATCTCATCAAAACGCTGAGGAAGGAATTCGACGCTCCGGAGGCAAAGTTTGTTGTGGCTACCCTTGGTCAAACACCGAAGGACCACAATCCCGGAAATGATCAGGAAAGGAACGAAAAGCTGATAATCGAGGCCAAGTTTGCCGTCGATGGAAGCTCGGGGAGATACCCCGCGTTCAAGGGAAACGTTGCCACGGTCTACACCCATCCCTTGAGTCAGGGCGGTGCGTCCAACAGCCATTATAACGGAAACGCCCAGACCTACATGGATGTCGGTCTGGCGATGGGTAAGGCCATGGTTGACCTCCTCAAAGGAGAGTGAAAATCCGCGATTTTATGGCGGTTGCTTGGGGTATGGGATCGTCCGGATGGCAGGAAGACCCTCGATTCAACGGGAGGGGAGAACGACCTTCCGCTTGGCAAGATCGTATTCCTGGCCTTTTTCGAGAACCACCCACTTCTTCTCGTCAGGAGTTTCCCTGGTCCATTTTTTGGGGTCATAAACGAGGACCTTTCCTTTTTCTTTTCCAATGATCCGGAAGCGATCACCGGTCACGACAATGGCAACATCCTCGTCAATCCCGATGCCGAGCATTTCGACCCGATCAAATTCCTTTCTCATTTTTCCCTTGGGATCTTCAAGAACCCTGAGGAGGTCTTTCTCACGGCCCCGGGCGATGAGATGCTGGTCAATCGCGCTGTTCCGGAGGAAGCCAAACCCCCGTTGGACATCTCCGACCATGATGGTGTTTCCACTGGTGTCTCCGCGGGCGAGGAAGGACCCTTGAATGGTGGCTCCGGCAGAGGAACCGCCGATCACGCCACCTCGTGCGAGAACCCGATGAAATTCCTTCTCGGTCAGGGTGCCTCCATAGGCTTTGGTGAATCGCCATTGACGTCCGCCGCCAAACCAGACTCCTGTCGCGTTTTTCAGAGGCTTCACGAATGCCGGGGTATCGGCGGTCTTGCGATCGTGGGTATGGAGGATGGAGACTTCCAGGGCACCCAGCTCTTTGGCGAGAACCGCACCCCAGGACCTGTGGTAGTTGTAGTCCGGGTCACTGGATGCGGCAGTGGGAACAATGACGATGCGCGATTTTTTTCCTCCGGCAAGTTTCAAGAATTCGGCAAAGACTTGGGGAAAGGTCCGGTCCTTTCCACCACCTCCCATGATCACGAGGCTTCCTTTTTCGGGACCGACCATGGGTTTTGCCGCCAGCCAAGTTGAGGCGAGCAAGAGGGTCAAAAAGAGAGTGAGGGTTTTGAGCATGGTGGAAATTGGTTGATTCAAGGCGCAGGAGTATCGGGCCGGTAGAAAAGAGAAGCAACCGGCGATCCTCGGAGGATGAAAAGGAGATGCCAAAAAAAAGCCACCTCTGATGCGGAAGTGGCCTGAGATTTTAAAGATGGAATCGTGTGCCTGCTAGCTCACGTTGACCGCGTCGGCACCGGTCTCGCCTGTCCGGATGCGGATGGCTTCCTCGACAGGGGAAATGAAAACTTTACCGTCACCAATCTTGCCTGTGTTGGAGCTTTTCACGATGGCCTCGGCGACTTTTTGGGCATCATCATCGTTGACCACGATCTCAATCTTGACCTTGGGAAGGAAATCAACGGTGTATTCGGAACCCCGATAGATCTCAGTGTGACCCTTTTGGCGACCGAAACCTTTGACCTCAGTGACCGTCATGCCTTGCACATCGACCTCAGCGAGACCCTCTTTGACTTCCTCCAACTTGAACGGCTTGATGATTGCTTCAATTTTTTTCATGACTTTCAGTAAATGAACAGGTGAATCAGTTTTAAGCAAAGAACGTGCCAGTTTTTGGGTGGTGCTGGAATTTTGAGTCCGATTTTCCGAAAAACAACCGGTAAATCAGTCGTTTAGGGCGATTCCACTCCTAATCTTGAAAATCTAGAAGCAGCAGCAGCTGCTCAAAAGACTAGCGAGAGCGA
>JASFWU010000142.1:0-7095 GCA_050049035.1 Akkermansiaceae bacterium
CGGGTCCATGTCGCCGCTGGTTCCAGCGGGGTCGTCTCCGTTAAAGAAATCAATTCGAAGGCCGCCAACGTTTTCACCTGAAAAAATGATCATGTCTTGTTGGAAGGCGGCAGTATCTCCGTTTGCCAGACCGAGGTCGGCGAGGGGAATGACCTGATCGTTGTTGGCCACCAGTGTCCCGAACCCAATCCCGGTGTTGGTCATGACGGCATGACTGCCGGGGTTGCCACCTGTTTCCGGATACGACCAGGTGGTCTCGATACTGCCGCGTTCAAACCAGGCGAAATTTCCGAATTCGAATTGTGCATTGGGAATCGATCCAAGGGGCAGGGGAGTCTCGTCGAAACCAATGTTGTCGAATCCAACCGTCGAACCTTCGCCCCACAGAGGGACCACCTTGATCCCGTCGGCCCCATTCGGCACGGTGACAAGAAACTCGTAAGTCTCCCAAGTGGTGCCATCGTTGATGGGATCGGGAAAAATATCACCGGTGGTGAAAGCGCCGGGCAAAGGGTCGTTCCCAACGTAGAACTCGAACTTGATCCCGCCAATCCGTGGCCCGGAGAGAAGGATCATGTCCTGGGTGAATCGATAAGACTCACCGGCTGTCAGGCCAAGGGAAGCGAGACTCAGGACATCGCCACCACCGCTTACCAGAACCCCGAATCCACCGTCATTGGCGGTGTGGTCGATCAGGGCAAACCCTCCCGGATTCCCGTTGGAGTCCGGGAAGTCGAAAACAAAAGTTCCCCCGCCGGATGCGTCGATCCAGGAGCTTCCTCCCTCGCTGAAATCTCCGTTGGGGAAGAGCGCCCCGGAGGAAAGAACCGGAGCCATCAGGGCGGTTACAAGTAAGGCCGCCTTGGTCTTCGGTTGATTGGGTGTGACGTTCATGGTTGTCATGAATGTGTCTGCATTCTCCATGCCTGCAATTTAAAAGTGCACAAAATTGCATAAATCGGAAAGCTGGCTTTTTCACTTGCTAACCGAGTTGGAAGGACAATATGTTGCATAAAATTACACTGTTTCGGGCGTTTCGGAACGGGACCAAGGGGGAAAGACGATGGCCAATATGAAGACTCCGTTTTTGACTGAGCAGATTGCCGGGATACCGGCGGAACATCCTGACGATCAGCATTTTTCGAATGAGTGGGTGCGTTTTGAGGGCGAGGATTATGTCGCCATCAGAGACCTCGAGGACTTTGACCCGTTCTTC
The DNA here is from genome assembly GCA_050049035.1 of Akkermansiaceae bacterium. Classification (GTDB taxonomy): domain Bacteria; phylum Verrucomicrobiota; class Verrucomicrobiia; order Verrucomicrobiales; family Akkermansiaceae; genus SW10. Next base: position 1,217 of record JASFWU010000142.1, read on the forward strand.
CTCAGCATTGTCACGGTGACCAACCAGTGGTTTTTTTGCAGCAGTCATGGGGCGTTGAGTGCCGGGCGGGAGTCGCCTGAAACCTCTCTTTTCCCCTATCTTACCGTCGACAAGATTCACGGAAATTGGAATGTCACCGGCCCCCAGACTGCGATCCGTTGCGGCGAGACCCTTTGGCACCCGTTCTGGCCGACTTCGGTTCATGGCCAACCCATCCAGCGGCGCCTTCTCAAAAGTATTTTGGGCGACGAGCTGGTTTTCGAGGAATTTCATCGCTCGTTAAAGATTCGCTTTCTTTATCGCTGGCAGATCTCCGGACGTTTCGGATTCGTTCGCAAGGTCAGGGTGGTCAATGAGGGGAACGAGGATCTCTCGCTCCGTCTCATTGACGGCCTTGATGATCTCCAGGCCCCCGGGGTTGGGAGCAGCCTGCATCTTGAACTGAGTTGTCTGGCGGATGCCTATCGGATGAGCGAGTTGGTTGAAGAGGGCAGAATGCTGGTCCACCGGCTGGCTTCCGGAATCGTCGATGCTCCGATTCCGATGGAGTCGCTCAAGGCAACCACGATCTGGTGTGATGGGCTTGAGAATGAGCCACGCTTTTTATCGCGGCGCGAAGCGGACGCCTATCTCTCGGGACGATCCGATCGTTCTTCAAAAGCTGTTCAACGAGGGGAAAGAGGGGCCTTTTACCTTGGTGCCGATCTGACTTTGCCTGCCGGCGGATCCCGTGAGTGGATGATGGTCGGAGAAGTGAATCAGGACCATCACGACGTAGCGGTCCTCAAGCAATCTCTTCGCGACCCAAAGTCGCTGCTTGCCGATCTCGAAGCAGATCTGGAAAACGGAAGGCAGCGTCTGCGCAGCCTCGTGGCCTCGGTCGATGGATTCCAGCAGTCCGGTGATCGTGATGTGACGCTTTATCACTACCACAATACCGTCTGCAATTTTCTCCGTGGCGGTCTGCCGGAGTCAGGTGGGTCGATCGACCGCGAAACCCTGGTGGACTTTGTCAAAAAGAACAACCGGGAGGTCTACCTTTCATCCAGGGATTGGTTCGATGAACTGCCCGAGCGGCTCGATCGGGTTGAGCTCCTGAAGATTGCGGATCAGACAGGGGATCTGGATGTGCACCGTCTCTGTCTGGAATACCTGCCTTTGATTCTCGGAAGGCGCCACGGCGACCCCAGTCGCCCCTGGAACAAGTTCAAGATTCGCCTCGAGGATGAAGCGGGGCAGCCCATTCACCACTACGAAGGAAACTGGCGGGACATCTTCCAAAACTGGGAAGCACTGGCCTGGAGTTATCCGGTTTTTCTTGATGCCTTCATCTCCCGATTTCTGAGTGCCTCCACCATTGATGGATTCAATCCCTACCGGGTGACTTCGGGAGGAGTCGACTGGGAGGTTCCTGATCCCGACGATCCCTGGGTATCGATCGGCTATTGGGGAGATCACCAGATCATCTACCTGCTCAAGTTTTTGGAGCTCAAGGAACGTCTCGATCCGGCAGGTTTGCGGAATGATCTTCAGACGCGTCGGTTTGTTTTTTCAGATGTTCCTTACCGGCTCAAGGGGTGGGACGGCATCCTGGCAGATCCCAGGGACACGGTGGTCTTTGATGAGGAGAAGCATGATCGCCTCATGGAGTTGAAGGGGAAGATCGGCGGAGACGGGCTCCTCCTTCGGGATGAGAAGGGTGGAGTCGTCCGCGCAAATCTCCTTGAGAAGTTGCTCATTCCAGCCATCGCAAAGCTGGGACAGCTTGTTCCTGATGGAGGGGTCTGGATGTGCAATCAGAAGCCGGAGTGGAATGATGCCAACAATGCTCTTGCTGGAAACGGTCTCTCCGTGGTGACAGCGGCTTATCTCTTGCGCTATATGGGATTCCTCGGTGACTTGTCCGGGACACTTGAGGAAAGGGAACTCGAAATGACGGCTGCCTTGGTGGAGGTGGTTCGGGAGCTGGCAACCATCTTGAATGATTCCCGCTGGGCGAACACGCCTCTCGAGGCCCGCAATCGTTTTGCCTTCTCCGAATCAGTGGCACGCGCCATCGAACGCTACCGGTCTTTCTCGGTCACCGCTGAAGGGCGGGGCACAACGACGATGGCGATCGGTGTGCTTCGTGACCTCATTGGTGGCGCCACCACCACTCTTGAGAAACTCCTTCGGGGCAACCGGCGTCATGACGGTTTGTGGCATTCCTACAACATCGTCAGTTACCAGGTCGCTGACAAAACCATGGAAGTGCGCAATCTTGACCTGATGCTCGAAGGGCAGGTGGCCATTCTCAGTTCCGGTTTGTTGTCCAGCGAGGAAGCCGTGGACATTCTCGAGAAGCTTGCCGCCAGCGATTTGAAGTCGAAACGACATCCGACCTATCTTCTTTATCCCGACCGTGAACTTCCATCGTTTGATGAATTGAACCGGATTCCCGAAGAAGAGATTCGTAAACTCGAAGAGTTGTCCGGAATGGTCGATGGCGGAGATGATCGTCTGCTGTCACGTGATGCCGAAGGAAGGTGGCGATTTGATTCTTCTCTGGTGAACGGGTATACTCTGGCTGGAAGGTTATCGGAGATATCAGAGCTCAGCTCCGAGGCCCGGGCGGAAATCGAGCAACTGTATGAGCGCGTGTTCCATCATCAGTCCTTTACCGGCCGCAGCGGATCGATGTTTGGCTATGAAGGTCTCGGCTGCGTATACTGGCACATGGTTTCCAAGCTCATGCTGGCGGCGCAGGAGGTGGTTCTCGGTATCCCCGGATCAGACGATCAATCCTCGCTCAGGGAGCGTGCCATTGCCTGTTACTACGATATTCAGAACGGTCTCGGATTCCGTCAAAAGCCGTCCCGCTATGGAGCCTTCCCTGCCGAGCCTTATTCGCACAGCCAGGGGGAACGAGGCGCCCAACAGCCGGGTCTGACCGGCCAGGTCAAAGAAGGAATCCTCTGCCGTCTGGGCGAGCTGGGCGTGACCATTGACAACGGTTGTCTCGCTTTTCGCCCCCGGCTTCTCCGCCAGATCGAGTTTGCGAATGGAGATCTGACCTTTACCCAGTCCCGGCGGATGGTGGTTTACCGGGTGGTGGACGACCTCGATGATTTTGAGGCGCAGGTCATTTTTGAAAACGGAGAAACCGCCGGGTTTGCCGGGGCGGTTCTCGATTCCTTGACGACACGAAAGGTTCTTTACGAGGACGGACTGATTGAGAGAATCGAGGTTCTCATTCCTGGCCGACACCTGATTGCATAATGACTGATCCTATGGCTTCTCAGCACAATACAAAACTCAGCACCCGTGAGAAAGTGGGGTATGGCCTGGGGGACACGGCCTCCAATATCTTCTTCTTTGGAGTCAACAGCTACATCTTCTTTTATTACACTGAGGTATGTAAGATCCCCCCTGCTGCGGCGGGTACCCTCTTGTTGTTGCCCAGGCTTTGGGATGCCATCTCCGACCCCTTGATGGGGGCGATGGCGGACCGGACAAGAACGCGCTGGGGAACCTATCGGCCTTACCTCCTCTGGTTGGCAATTCCATTTGGCTTGTTTGGTTTTCTAACCTTCGCAAATCCTGACTTCGGAGATGTCGGGAAACTGGTTTACGCGTATATCACCTACATCATGTTGATGACGGTTTACACCGCAATCAACGTCCCCTATTCAGCGCTCATGGGAGTGATGACTCCCGCACCGGAAGAACGAACAAGGTTGGCAACCTTCCGGTTTGTAGGCGCCTTCAGTGGTCAGCTGTTGATCTCCATGGCATTTCTTCCTCTCGTTTATGAACTGGGGGGAGGGGATAAAGGCACTGGTTTTCCAAGGGCCATGGCGGTTATGGCCGTTTTGGCGACGATTATGTTCTTCCTGACATTTGCATGGACGAAGGAGAGAGTTGCCCCGCCGAAGAATAAAAGTGATCTAAAGGGGGATTTCGCCGCCCTGAAAAACAACCGACCATGGGTCATTATGGTGATCGCTGCCATCCTGACCCTCACCGCCGCAGCGGTTCGGTGGACCGTGACTCCCCAGTATCTCAAGTATTATTTTAATGTGGGAGAGGGAAAGGTATGGTGGTTTTTGGATGGAATCAGCCTTGTGTCTACGACCGGAAGCATTGCTTTCATTATCGGGGTCTTTTTGACCGGCTTTTTCAGCAAACGCTTCGGGAAACGAAACAGCCTCATGGCTTTGACGCTGTTGAACGGGGTGACAATCATGCTCATGTATTTTATCCCCCGGGATGGATACAACACGCTCCTCATCCTGAATGTTTTCGGAAATCTTGTGGCCGGGCCGACCCCGGCATTGGTCTGGGCAATCTATACCGATGTCGCAGACTATGGGGAGTGGAAGTCAGGGCGTCGGGTCACGGGGATGGCGTTTTCGGCAGCGATGTTTGCCCAAAAGCTGGGCATTAGTTTAGGTGGCTGGATTTGCGGTATGGTCCTTGGAGCGGTTGGATTTGATCCCAAAGAAACCCCGAGCGACCAGGTCATCGAGTCTTTCCGGTTAATCGCCTGCGTGCTTCCGGGTGTGCTTGCCGTTGCGAATGGATTCGTTCTCATCTGGTATCGCTTAAGCGACGAACAAGTCGACGAGATTGCGGAAGAATTGCAAAAGCGCCGGGGATCGGACTAAGCGGGTCCGGTCGAGGTGCCGGTGATGAGCTTTCCGGTGATGGAGACGTGTTGTCTTCCGCCGAATCGTTTTCGAACCCGGTTGGCCAGGCGCTCGGCTCCGGTCATGCCAATGGCACGAAATGGAATCTCGATCGTGGTGAGGGAGTCTTTGCGGCCCGGGTTGGCGATTCCATCGTAACCGGTCACCGAGACATCCTTGGGCACCTTGAGCCCAAGTTTTTTGAAACCATCGATCAAATCATAGGCCTGGTGATCGGCAGCGCAGACCCAGGCCGTGACTCCGTGGTTTCTGGTGCGGTCGGCTGCTGCTTCAATGCTGGCTTCAACCGAGGGAAAGGTCCGAGGGAAGACCCCGAGGAGATCCTGTTGCCGGACCCTCACCCGATCCCGCGCCATCTTGTCGAGAAAGGCACTGTAGCGTCGGAAGGACCAGCTGGCTGCCACCGGATACTCCCGGGTGTAGAACCCGATATTCCGATGGCCAAGTTCGCGAAGATGGTCGATGGCCATCGAGATCCCTGAAAAATGATCCACATCGACACAATCGAGTGACCGCTCCTCTTCCTGCTCCACCAGGGAGACGAGGGGAAACTTGAGAGCCAATTGATCGACGATCGATTTTGAAAAAGGGTAGATCAAAAGGACCCCCCGGGATTTCCGTTTTTTCAGGCTCTTGAGATTTGCGATGGCAGGATCGGAAATGTCCGTGGTCTCGGGGGGCACAAGGTCAACATTGACCTTGATGTCGTTGCTCTGGGCGAACTCGGTGACTCCAGCCAGAATTTGTTCTCCCGGGCTGAGGTAGTCCCCATGGAAATACTCTTCTGAATCACTGGCGATCAACACAGTAAATCTCAGCTGCTGTCCGGGCTTTTTTCGGGAGGCTTTGCTCCGGTTTTCGGTATGAACGTATCCAAGCTCGGCAGCAAGTTGGAATACCTTGGCGCGGGTGACGGCGTTGATGCCCGGATGGTTCGTGAAACAACGCGATACCGTCGCGCGTGAGAGGCCAAGCTGATCTGCAATGACTTGTTGATTGACCTCCCCCATAAGTGTCGGAGGAGCATTAGAGTGCCTGACGCGAATAACAAGATAAAGATGGCAAAGTTGGAGAATCCGGCCTCTTTCCTCCTGCGAGCCGTCGTATTTGCAAAACAAATGTGGTCATTCAAATTTGTTTAAATTTCTTTTGACAACGCGAACGCCCCCCAGCATCGTTTAGGTCAAGCGA
>JASFWU010000144.1:0-6988 GCA_050049035.1 Akkermansiaceae bacterium
CGCAAGCTGTGAAGGATCATCTTCATTCGCAGCCGCCGATGGTTTCACCACTAGAGCAGCAACCAGTGCTGCAATTGATGCCAAAAAAGCAATGGCCAATAGGGATCTCTCAGTGTTCGTTTTCATAGATCGGTGATTTGTAGATCCCTGCTGCCACAAAAGCAATCAGTGAACGATGAACAAAGCTGTGAGTCCCGGTGGGAAATCCCCTTCGAGACAGAGGACTTTTTGATCCGGGTGATCTTCAATGATCTGCCAAATCCTCAATGAGCCGAAAGCGTTCGCAAACCAATTCCATCACAGGATCCCAGCCGCCATTTCGCTCAAAGAAAGCCCGATGCCCGGCTCTCCACCCTTCGAGGGATTCGTCCTCACCTTCCGAGAGAGCAAAGTCATCATCCACTTCGCAAAAGCGACGAACGGTGACCTCAGTCGTCTCAATCACCAACGCCGGAGTTCCATCCCAATCCAAAACGATATCACAGCGTCCCTCTACGGGGATAGGTTCATTGTCATTCCTGTATGATTTGAGTGATCCGCAAGTTGCCGTTTTCTTTCCCGACCGGATCAACACAATCAACCTGTCGCTCAGCTCAGGACTGTCCCCAAAGCGGGTCGTTTCGGCTTCCGGGTACCGGATTTTCAACTCTTCGCACGAAGCAACCATGGATCGAAAAGCGGTTTCAGCGGTTGTTGTTCTTTTGGGCCAACACAGCTCCCAATCCAGCACCGATGGCAATGCCAACACCCATTCCAATCGCAAGATTCCCAAGGGCAACTCCCAGCCCGGAGCCAAGGGCTAAGCCGATAGCGATCCCTGCACCCGTATAGTTCGTACTCTGATCTGGCTTCTTCTCGTTCATTTTAGATACCAGTTGAGCCCCCTCTCAAACGATCACAAGTAAGAAGGGTCACAAAACGCAAAGCCGTCATGAAACGAGGTGCTCCAGATCCATCAGCCATTCCCGGGCGTTCTCGTTTTCAGGATCAATCCTGAGCACTTCCTCGAATGCGGTCCGCGCCTCCGAAAACCTCCGTTGACAGGCAAGATAGTAACCAAGATTCCCATAGGCTTCATCGCGTTCACAATCTGCCTTCAGAGCCTCCCGGACCAGATACTCGGCCTTGGCAGGTTCGCCTTGGCGAAAGGCCATGCCAGCCGCCTGAATCAAATACCCCCCGCGGTTCTCCCGGTCCTTCTCAGCAGCTTCACGATAACATCTTTCCGCTTGCGCAAGATCCCCTGTTTCCTCGAAGGCCGTCCCGCGGGCCCAGTAAAACGAAGCCAGGCCAGATTCCGGGACGAGGTCCTCAATTCGTTGCAAAGTCGCAAGAGCTTGTCCGTAATTTCCAAGATCAATCAGGTCGTGCGCATAAAGGAGAGTTGAGGCAAGGTCCTCTTCTTCATCATTGGTAAGAATTTCCTCGTAGAGCACGCAAGCACTGGCGACCTGGTCGGCCTCCCGGGCTTCTTCAAGCGCTTCGTAGAGCTCGTCAATTTCGGGCATGCCGCACCCTACTCCTCGTCGACAGTCTCGTCACGTTGGTAAATCGGCAACTGCCGGTAAGGAACGGTGAAGGCCAGCGTCATCATGGCGGTGCCATAGACTGTTCCTGCTTCCCGACTGGCCCACGAGCCATCTTCCTTCTGGGTTTTCAAGTAAGTCTCGTACATCCAATTGGCATAGGTGTCCCAGTACTTCCCGCCAATCTGGAACATAGCCTGGGCGTTGTAGTAATTCCCGTAGAATTCGAATTGAGCACCTTCGAGACCCCGGAACGTCTCAAGAATGAAATCGGCGGCCTTGGTCGTCGCCGGCTTGCCGTGCTCACCACAGAGTTCAAGACACAAGAGCCCCATCCCGGTGAGCGAATTCTTGTGATTGTGGGGACTGGAATATCCAAAATGCCCGCTTTTCTCCGAGAAGTTTCCGTAAAGGTAGGCCACCGCATCGGCAATCGCCTTGTCGGGAACATCGGCTCCGTTCAGCTTGGCCGAACGAAGGGCCATGAGTGCCCATCCGCTGCACGAGGTATCGGAGTCGCGCGAGTTGGGATGATAACGCCAACCGCCCTGATGTCGGTCGCTTTTCCTGACCGCCTGGGCCCGAAGGATGAGGGCAAGAGCGCGGGGAAGGCTCTCGTTGATCTTCTTCTGCCGACCAGGGTCTACCATTCCGGAAACCTCGGAGAGAAAAAGAGTGGCGATGTTGTGCCCATACATCGGCCCGCTGCCATACTGGCCACCGGTGTAGAGACCGGACCGGCGGTCCTGACGGCCGAGGAGGAAGTCGATGATCTTGTTCAACGATTTGGCATAGGGACCTTCGGTGGGCAGATGCCCCCGGGAAAGGAAAGCCATTCCGGCGAGAGCGGGGACGCCACAAGAATCACCGTAACTCCCCGGATAACTTCCGTCGTCCTGTTGAACGAGAGCGAGATATTCGAGACCGCGTTCGACGGACGGATCAACCTTCTCCTTCCACTTCGCGAAAACAGTCTGAACCTCATCCTGGGCGGCTAAAAAACCACTGAGGAGAAACAAGATGGCAAGGCTTAGGAGCGATTTCATTTTTCCTTCGAGATTTGTTCAAAGTAGCGCTTCACGAGTCCCCGGTAATCTTCGGGGATCGCCGCGGCACGCGAGCCACTGACATCGGTTTTGAGAGTGGCCTGGATCTTCTCCCAGTCCTCGGCATTGATCCCGAGCTTGGCAAGTTCGGGCGGAAGGCCCTTGTCTCCCTGGGCCTGACGAATTCCTTCCTTGGCCTCTTCCGGCGGGGGCGACTCCCCTTTTCCTTCTCCCGGCATGGGCTGGTCGGCTTGAGCCATCTGTTGGCCCGGTTGGTTCCCTTGCTGCATGCTGGACTGGGCCTGCTGGGCGGCTTGCTGAAGAGACTCGGCGGCCGAACGGGATTGCTCGGCGGCGGATTGGGATTGCCCGGACTGGCTGGCCTGGGCCGCCTGGGCGCTGTTCTGAAGCGCGTCGGCGAGAGGCTCTCCCGGTGCCGGGGCCTGATTCGAATTCTCTCCCTGTTGGGCTGCTTGCTGGGCGGCCTGCGCGGCTTGTTGGGCCATCTCCTGCGAGGCACTTTGGAGCGACTGCTGGGCCTGGGCGAATTGCTCGGCGGCGGCCTGATGCTGTTGAGCGGCTTGCTGCGACTGCCCCGATTGCTGGGCCTGCGATGCTTGTTGCGCCTGCTGGGCACCGGCTTGTGCTTGTTGGCTGGCTTCACCAAGGGGATTCCCTTCGACGGGCGGAGTATTTTGTATGGCCTCCGCCAAAGCCTCGGCGCGCTCGTTCTGGAGTTGTTGCAGTCCGGCCAGAGCAGCCGCCGCATCTCCTTCGGCGAGATTTTCGAGAGCCTCGGCAATTTGCTCCTGACGATCTTGAAGCTCGGCCTGGGAGGCCGACGCTTCCGCCCCTTCTCCCAGGTCTTCGGCGGCAGCCTGGGCGGCGGCAGCGGCAGCCGGCAGATCACTCTGTTTCACTTGTTCAAGGGCAGCCTGGGCTTGTGCGAGCGCTTCCGGAAGGTGATTGGCCCGATCTTCAAGAGCTTCGCGTGCTTCGCTCAATTCGGCCTGGGCCCCTTCCACGATCGCTTCCTGCTCCCGGGCCAAGGCTTGTTCGAGAGCATTGTTGAGTCGTTCGGATTGGGCTTCCTCAAGGGCTCCGGCGGCCTTTTCAAGATCCCCTTCGGAGAAGGCTTCAAAGGCTTCCGCAAGCGCTTCCTGTTGCTTTTGAAGTGACTCCTGGGACGAGTTCCCTTCGGCACCTTCGGCCAATTGCTCAGCCGCTTCCGATGCCGCCTCGGCAGCTCCGCTGGCATCCTGTTGCTGGGCTTCGCTCGAGGCTTCCCCGGCCTTCTCAGCCGCTTCCGCGAGTGATTCGGCACCTTCCTGGTTACCGGCCTCCTTCGCATCATTCGACTGCTCTTGAACACTCTCCTGCAAATCCTGCTGGGCTTGGGCGAGTGCCTCCGCGAGTCCATCGGGATCGGGAACGTCACGGGCTTCCTGCAAAGCCTCCTGGGCCTTCTCGCTGTTTCCTTCGGCAAGTGCTTCAAAGGCCTCGGCCAGCTTTTCCTGTTTCTTCCTCAGTGATTCCTGGGAAATGGATTCCTCTTCCCCCTTGGCCAGCTGCTCTGCTGCCTGTTGGGCGGTTTCAGCGGCTTCCTGGGGTTTGTTTTGGTAGGCATCATCAAGAACTTCGTTCGCCTTCTGCACGGCATCGGGAAGACTTTCGGCTCGTTCGTCATTTTGACTTCGGGCCTGGTTCAATTCCTCACGTGCTTCGGCGACCAGATCGGCTTGTTCTTTGGCGATCTCTTCTCCGACCTCCCGCAAGGTGGGATTGTTTTGAAGCTCGTCGAGAGCTTCCCGTGCCTCATCGAGATTTCCTTCCGCCAGTGACTCAAAGGCATCGGCAAGTTTCTCCTGCTTTTCGGCCAATGATTGCTGGGTGGGAGACTCGTCAGCCCGGTTTGCGAGATCCTTGGCGGCTTCCTGGGCTTCCTTGGCCGCTTGCTCCAGTTTCCCTTCCTTGGCTCTCTGGGCAGCCTGTTGACTTTCCCTGGCCGCATCATCGAGATTCCGGGCACGGTTTTTTTCATTCTCACGATTGGCTTCCTGCTGCTCCTTGAGAACCTCGGCGGTCACACTTTCCTGCTCCCGGGCGAGCGCTTCGCGCACTTGATCTTCGCTGAGTTGTTCGGTCGATGCCCCCGCCTGTTCGCTGAGATCAGCGAGATCCTCCTGGGCTTCCTGAAGCTCGCTGGCTTCTTTGGCAAGCTCCAGAGCCTCCTCGGCCTGCGCCCGAATGGCAGCCGCCTTGGCTTCTGGTGATTCGCGGACCCGATTGAGGATTTCGTCGCGAAGCTGCTCTTGTTTTTGCTGCCATTCCTGGTCGGGAGCCCCTTCTTCAGCTTGTCGGGCGAGCTCATCCTGGCGCTGTGCCATCTCCTGAAGCCGGGCGAGATCTTCAATTTTGCCGCGGTCTTTTTCAACCTCGTTACGAAGTTCGCGAAGTTCCTGGATGGCTTCCTCGCTTTTTTCAAGGGCGCGATCCACCTCTTCCTTCCGTGCCTCCGGAGTATCTTGAAGCGGGGCGTTTTCAACGGCCTCCTGTGCTTCCGCCAGCTTCTCGTTGGCCTTGGCCACCTCGTCGCGGCGATGATCCTGAACGCTTTCCTTCATTCGCTCGCTGAGTTCGGCAAGTTCGCTTTGAGCCTCCTTGAGGGTTTCGCGGGATTGCGCGAGAGTTTCCTCGGCATTTCGGGTCACCTCCTCTTGTCGAAGAGCCTCCTTAGCCTGCCTCATCTCACGTTGGGCCTTCTGAACTTTCTGAACGACCTGTTCGAGGGTTTTCTTGAGATCTTCATCTTGATTGCGGAGCTTCTGACGTGCGAGCGACTCGGCACTGCGGCTGAGTTTAAACTCTAGCCAGTCGGAGTAACCAATTCCCGGGCCTTCGAGTTCGGCAGGACGGTTATCGCTGACTTTCAAACGCATGCGGAATGATTTCGCCTCGGGGTATTTTGCCACGAGACTTCCAAGATAGACCATCGCCTCGCCTTCCCAGCGGTTCCCTTTTTCAAGATTTTCCCGGGTGGGTAGATCCTCCTTCAAGGGTTCGACTCCTTTTCCATTGACCTCGAGTTCGATCTCAGCGCGGGCAATGCCGATTTCTTCGATCACGGCATAGGTGATGATCACCTGATCATCCGGCTTCACCCGGAACTGATTTTCCAGAGGAGTAAGGATACGAACTTCCGGGGCTGGATCCTCGGTGGCATTCAAGCCGAATTTGGCAGCCTCGAAATCACGACCAAGCTGGTGGGTCACTTTCATCACGGCAGGTCCGTCCTGGCCGGGTTTCAGAGTCTCCTCCCAAGTGACCTTGGTGCCTCGCGAGTTACGTTCGAATTCCAGCGTTCCGAGGGTCTCTTCTCCAAAAAGCACTTCTCCCCCCTTTACCGGAGTATCAAGGCGACCTTCGATTTTGATCTTGGTTCCGGCGAGTGCCCCGACACCGGTTCCCAGCGAAATCTCCCGATCAGCCCAGCCGGTATAAGTGGGATAGTCAAGGGTGACAACGGGATCAAGGAGACGAGGAATCGGATAAACTTTCACCTCGTATCGATCACTCTCATTTCGAGAAACTCGTGCGGAGTATCGAAAACCTTCCTCGGCGGCGTGGACGGTGTAGCGATAACGGTGAACTCCGTCCTTGGAAAGCTCAGGCGAAAGTTGTTCGACCACGCGCTCGCCATTCCGGTCCATCACCAACTCAAGTGGTCTCTCAAGCTCTCCACGATAGGTGATTTCAAGTTCAAAGGGATCTCCTTCGAGCAACTCAAGGTCGCCCGAGGCAACCTCAAAGCGAAACGCTCCGGCATTCCCCAGCGACGAAAAAGGTTGCACCGCACGAGCCAGCATCCGCCCCATCTCCTGGGGCCAGATGGCGAGTAGAATCAAAATGGCGGCCAGACTGCCCACTGCGGGCCACATCGAGGCACGCACTCTTTTTGTTTTCACCTCGTTGGTAGGATCAAGAGATCCCATGTCGGCGGCAGCTTCTTCGGAGAGCTCTTCAAGGAGTGCCGGAGAAACCCCCTCGGGATGATTGGCCAGCTCAAGCGTAGTGCTGATCCTCTCCTGCATCTCGGGATGCCGTTCTTCGAGCCAGCGCGCCAAGCGGACCAGGGGCAACTTCGAGGTGACGGGAATGGCCACAAAAACCACCGAAGAAACGGCAACGGCGGCGAGCCATCCGAAGAACAAGACCGCACGGGCCAGCGAAGGAAGCGGGGCGAAGGCAAAATCAGCCGCGATGACCAGAAGAAGGCCAATCAGCGTCACGCCAGCCAGTCTCAAGAGCCCTCGAATGAGACGAATTCGGCGGATCCGACGCCTCAGAAGGATCAATCCATTTTTGATTTCAGGAGGGAAATGAGCTGACATGAAAGAGATTACGCCACAATTCCAA
>JASFWU010000145.1:0-6977 GCA_050049035.1 Akkermansiaceae bacterium
CAAACACCACCGAGGCCCAGGTGGTAGAGCTCAAGGATGGTTCCTTGATGTTGAATTGCCGTGATAATCGCGGAGGCGCGAGGACGGTCGGGGTGACCCGTGATTTGGGAAAAACCTGGGAGATGCATCCGACCGACCGGAAGGCACTGCCGGAGCCGGTGTGTATGGCAAGTCTTCTCCGGATGGGGGATCGACTCTTGTTCTCCAACCCCGCAACCCGAAGGGGACGACATCACCTCACCATTAAGGTTTCCGAGGATGAGGGAATGACCTGGCCGGAAAAGTGGCATCGCGTTTATGATTCAAGACTCGGAAATGGTTACTCTTGCCTGGCTCCGGTTGACTCCGATCACGTGGGGGTTCTCTATGAGGGAATCACCGAGTTGTATTTCCTGAAGATCCCGTTGGAGGAGTTTCTGCAGTAACCGGGTGGTGGAAAAAATGGTTTGAAGTCCGGAGGACAGCAGACAGGTTCTTCGGGTGTTCCGAAAACTCATTCTATTTTCCTTCGCAGCCTCGTTTTCCCAGGCCGAATTAACCAAAGAGGCGACAACTGCCGCTCTACAAGAGAGTTATGCTGCCCTGGCAGCCAAGCGGGAGATCAAGATGCGGGAAGTCAAACAAGGCTTCCAATACTTCGAGATCAAGGCCGCTGGAAAAACCATGCGGTGTGTGGGCAAGCTCTACGGAAAGGCCGAAAAAGGGAAGCGGGCCCTTTACATCTCGATGCACGGTGGAGGTGGCGCTCCGGCCCGCGTCAATGATCAACAATGGAACAACCAGATTGGTTTGTATGTTCCCAAGGAAGGTTGGTATGTGGCCCCGAGGGCGCCGAGCAATACCTGGAATCTCTGGCACGAATCGCACATCGACGCTCTCTTTGGTCAGCTGATCGAAGACATGGTGGCGACCCGTGGGGTTGACCCAAACCGGGTTTATCTGATGGGATACTCAGCAGGTGGAGATGGAGTCTACCAGCTTGCTCCCCGCTTGGCGGATCGATTTGGAGCGGCGACCATGATGGCCGGGCACCCCAACGATGCGACGGCTGATGGCCTCATGAATCTTCCATTTCGAATCTACATGGGAGGGAAGGATGCCGCTTACAAGCGCAATGAGGTTGCCGCGGAGTGGGGACGGAAACTCACCGCTTTAAAGGAAAAACGAGGAGGCTATGAGCACAAGGTCACCATCTACCCCGATCTCGGACACTGGATGCAGAAGCGGGATGCCGAGGCGGTTCCCTGGATGGCAACGAAGACCCGGAATCCCTGGCCCAAGAAAATCTTTTGGGGAAAGTCAGGCACCCGCTCTGAACGCTTCTATTGGCTGGGAGGAAAGCCAAAGGAATTGATCGAAGCCTCGATTGAGGGTCAGAAGGTGATGATCAAGGGATCGCCTGAAGCCGACTTGAAACTGTATCTCAGCGATCAACTTTTAAACCTTGATAAGCCCATCTCGGTCGTTCGTGACGGAAAAGAGGTCTTCTCAGGCAAGGTGGAACGGACCCGCAAAGCCATTGAGAAAAGCCTTGGTGAGCGACTCGATCCGGCCATGGCGGCGAGTGCCATGGTGAACCTGTCGGGCGCGAAGAAGAAAGAGGAGAAGCCAGCGGAGTAGAATTGTCGGTTGCCCTGTCCGACTGCTGGCCGTAGGTTCCGGCGATGTTAGACAAGATTCCAGCCGGTGTCCTCACCGTGGTCATCCCGATTTTCAACGAGGAGAAGACCCTTGGGCTGATTCTTGAGCGGGTCTTGAAACAAGAGATGGTGGGCGAGATTATCCTGGTGGATGATGGTTCATACGATGATACGGCTACGGTCGCGCGTGAGTGGGAGGAAAAGGAGGAATTGATCCGCTTCATCGCACACAAAAAGAATCAAGGGAAAGGGGCGGCGCTTCGAACCGGTTTTCAGAATGCCACCATGCCATTCGTGATCGTTCAGGATGCCGACATGGAGTATGACCCGGTCGATTTTTTGAGGGTGATTGAACCCCTGGCAGCAAACGAGGCTGATGTGGTCTACGGATCACGGTATCTCAAAAAGGACCCTCGCAATGTCATGCGGTTTTGGCACACCATGGGGAATCGCTTCCTGACCTTGCTGTCAAACATGATGAGCGATTTGCACGTTACCGACATGGAAACCTGCTACAAAGGGTTCCGGCGGGAGGTCATTCAGGCCATTCCCATTGAGGAGAACCGATTCGGTTTCGAGCCGGAAGTAACCGCCAAGATCGCCAGGATGAAGTTGCGTCTCATGGAAACCTCGATCCACTATTACCCTCGAAGCTACGACGAAGGTAAGAAGATCGGCTGGAAGGATGGATTCCGGGCGATCTGGTGCATTTTCAGATACAACATTCTTGATCGTGAGCCGATCGAATGGAAGAGGTCGGATAGCGAATGAAGAGGGAGAAGCTTCCAACCGGGTTCTGGGTGACCTTTGCCTTTGGAATGGTGTGGTGTCTCTACCGGGCACTTGCCAATCAGGCATGGATCCTTGATGACGAGTTGTCACATTATCTCATCTCCAAAGATGTCTGGATTGATCCCAAGGAGTTGTGGCACACGTGGAGTCGGCCCGGGCGAAACATCATTCAGGTGATCCCGTCCTACTTTGGCATTGAGGCCGCGCGGTTGTGGACTCTTTGCTTGGCTGGCCTGACCGTTTGGCTGGCCGGTCGCGAAGGAAGAAGCCTCCAACTGGGAATGCTGTGGGCACTGCCCATCTTGATCATTTTCCAGTGGTGGTTTCCCGAGCTGAGCTACCCGGTGCTCACCCAGACTCCCTTCATGGTGGTGTGGTTTTTGGGGGTCTATCTGGCGAGAAGGAAACATCTTGTCTGGGCGGCCTTGTGCTGGGGTTATCTCCCGCTGATCCGGCATGAAGGAATCGCTCTGTCCGGGCTTTGGGGGCTCTGGGTCATCTTTGGACCGGGAGGGTTTGCCAAGCTCCTCTTGAAACGAAAGTGGCGAGAGGCCCGGCCCGCTTTTTTCCGGGCGAGTATCCTAGGGATCGCCACCTTTGTTCCGATGTCCGTGATGAACGTCATGACTTGGAGTGCGACCGGAGTTTGGCCGGTGGAAATGTTGTTTGATTCCAAGCCAACCGACTATTACGGGAGTGGCCCAATTTGGTTGTATCTCCAGCACATGCTTTATGGAGCGGGGGTCCCGGTGGTGTTGTTTTTGTTCTGGGGATTGTTCCGGCCGTGGAAGAGCAAGGATTGGTCAATGGTGCTTTATTGGACCTATCCGGCCTATCTGATCATGCACAGTTTGATTTACTGGAAGGGGCTTTTTGCTTCGGGTGGCTATTACCATTTCATCATGCCCATGGCTCCCTGGATTGGTTTGGTGGCCCTGAAGGGACTCGAAGGTCTGCGCGAGAGATTCGGCATCCGCGCTGTCGCCATTTCGCTGGTGCTCACCGTTTATGGCGGCCTGTTGATGTTGCAACAACAATGGGTGAACGACAGCCACATCAACGGGATGCCGAAGGTGAAGAGTCGGATATCGTGGGTGATCGCTCCGCCGATGACCAAGAGTCGTTTCGGAAGGGGACTTGAGAACGCCGCCAACTGGTTGCAGGAGAATATCGACGGCCAGAATTGGATCAGCCATCATGTCGCAGTGAGTTATTGCCTTGAGGATCATCTTCCTGAAGGAAGGCTTGACCCATGGGATCGCTATCAAGCAGATTCAGAGGAGTTGATTCCGGGAACCATCCTCGCATGGGATTCACAATACTCGGTTGATACCTTTGGCTTCACCGAGGAATCACTTGCCAAAGCAGATTGGGAAGAAGTCGAACGCTGGGCGCACGGGACTGTCCGAATCTACCGAAAGAAGTAGGAGTCTCTAGTCCTCTCCGGGAATGAACTCGAAGCGCGTGAAGTAGCGCTCAAAAGCATCGGGGAAAAGATCGTGGAGGGCGGTATTCCATTCTTCGGCTTCTTCCAAATCGAGGGAACCGTCAGGTCCGGTAATGTCGCTGAGGTAAATGAGCTCGGGGAGTTTGCTCGCCCATGGATTATCCCACCGGAAGGTCGCTTCGTATCCCTTTCGTCGCCACACCATGCTCACCCCGTTGATCCCGCAAAAGGAAGTGACGCAAATTTTGGTCGGTTCCGGATCTCTCCCGCGAAGAACGGAATAGCCGGGCAGTTTTTCAATCTCCTCGGTCGGGCAGCCCATGAAATCCATGAGGCTCGGGAGAAGGTCGAGGTGTGAGGTGCTGGGTTGTGGCGGTGCGTAGGTTCCTTCCGGCCACTTGATCATGATGGGGACAGAGGTTTGCTCGGGGTGCAGGGTGGAGCAATGAAACCAAGAGCCGTGTTCCTGGAATTCTTCGCCATGATCGCCGCTGATAATGATGATGGCATCGTCGTAGCGATTTTGCTCTTTGAGGAAGTTCAGGTAGTCTTCCACCAGTGAGTCCACCCAGGCGATGGCATTGAGGTAGCGGTTTTTGACGCGACGGATGTCGGATTCAGACGGGAAGGCATTGAACTTCGCCGCGGGATCGTATTCGGAGTAAGGCGGAGTGAAGTCCGGGTGCCATTCGTAACCGAAGTGGGGAGCATCCAGGGCGATGAACTGAAAGTGAGGTTGTCCGGTATGAGTCTGCAGCGATTTCTTCGACTGTGCGATGATCTCAAGCTCCCGCTCGGGTTGCGGGACTTGGTAGAATTCTCCGTCCACCGGAGCATCGACTTGCACATCGAGCAGGTAGGGGAGACCAAAATTGGTGGCCGACATTCCGCCGTATTGAAAGTCGCACACTCCACGGACCTCCCGTCGATAGTTGTTGGCTTCCAGCAAGCTGATCCATGGCGGCGGAGCAAGCTTGCCGGTTTCGTTGGCGGCGTCATTCGAGACCACCCAGTAGTTTGGCAGCTGTCCATTAAAGGTGGAGAACCAAGAGAGATGGGTGGCATTGGAAGCCGCCCAGGTTTTCCCAAGTGACTGTGATTCTTCGTCCCGAAATTTCGCAAGGAACGGGCTGTGGGCGGGATCGATGGCGTCTGCACGGAGGCTTTCGATCATGATGAAAATGATGTCGGGTGTGTTCGTAGCACCGGGCCCGACCTCGGGGACGCTGGGTGGTTTGAAGGAAGCGGCAAAACTGGCAACACCCGGGTCCGGCTCGATTGGAGTGAGGTGAACCTGGAAAAGACGTTCCTCAAGTCGCAGGGCGTGACGGTTCTTCCATAAAAAGCCGGTGGCCTTTTCGGTGAAGAGGAGAGCCCACGTCAGTATGAGGAAAAGGGCAGCCTTTTTTGGGGTGACCTTGATCATTTTGATCAGTGACAGGCGGTGGGCAAAATAGATGAGAAGGCCAAAGAGGATGAAGGCTCCCACCAAAACACAAGCCAAGGTGAAGGAACTGTAGTCGAATCCTCCGGCGGCAAGTTGGCGGCTGAAATTGAGCGATCCCTGTTCATCCAGCTTGTTGAGGGCGGTCAGCAGCGAGTTGTTCCAAAAAAGGATGACGAGGACATCGATGGCAAGAAAGCCGGGAATGCAGGCGGGGATGAACCAGGGAACATAGCGGAGCTTCCGGGGAGAAGCGCTGCTGGCAAGAAAAGCTGCGGCCCAGATCAGGCTGATGACGATCGCGGCAGTAAAGAAACGACCGAGAGCGATTGCAAAAAGCTCCAAACCACCGAAGGACTGGGTGGTGAGGAGGAGGATGTTGTGGGTGGAGTAGACGGCTACACTGAAGAAAAACCAGATCCAGTTGATGGGGCTTTCCCGGTTGGCCCATCTTGGAATGATCTTGATGGGGTGGTTTCGGCAAAGAAGGAGCCAGGCCCAGCCGCCCAAGGTCATGCCAATCAAACTGTGGCGGATGGTGATGATGAGATTGTCGGCAAAGTGGCCCGACTTCTGAAACCATGAAAACTGAAAGTCGTAGTAAAAGAGGAAGTAAGGCAGGATGGAGGCCAACACCCCGATGCTCCAGAAAAGGACATGTCCTTTTTGGTCGAAGCCGGTTGGTTTTGTGGCGTGATCCATCGTCTCGCGGGGAATAAACATTTTTTTCCACGCAAGCTCAAATCGAAAGCAAAAATGTCACATATCGATGCAATCGATGTTGGTTGCGAGTCAGCGGGAAAAAACCGCCGTGCGTTCGTCCGCGGAAAGCTCCCGCCATTGGCCCGGAGAAAGGTCTCCCAGAGGAAAAGCCCCGATGCCTTCACGGATCAAACGAAGGGTCGGATGTCCCACCGCTGCGGTCATGCGGCGGACCTGACGGTTCTTTCCTTCCCGGAGCTCGAGTCTTAACCAGGTGTCGATGATGTTCTTGCGGACCCTCACCGGAGGGTCCCGGGGCGGGAGGTTTGGAGCCTGCTTGAGTGCTTTCGCCCGGCAGGGGAGACACCGGTGGCCCTTGATGACCAAAGTTCCGCTCCTCAATTTCTCCAGTGCTGTGGCGTCGGGTTGCCCTTCCACCAGGACGAGATAACGACGGCGGTGTTTAAAGCGAGGATTGAGCAGGCGGTTTTCAAGTTCCTTTTCGTCAGTGAAAAGAAGGAGACCCTCCGAATCCATGTCGAGACGACCCACGGGAAGGCAGCCGGGCGGAAAGGCAAATTCAGTCAGGGTGCGTTGGTTCTCCTCTCCCGGATTGGTGTTGAACTGGCTGAGAACCCCGTAGGGTTTGTGGAAGGCGAGGAGCATGACTTCGACTGACGGCTTTGGGCTTTTGTCAGGCAACTTGTATCTCTTACTGTTGTGGCATGAAATCAAAAGCTTTTGGAGTCGCCTGCCTGTTGGGAATCATGGGCGCGTGTGGGAAACCCAATGTGATCTTCATCATGGCGGATGATCTCGGTTATGGAGGGCTCTCTTGTTACGGCAACAAAGTGATCAAGACTCCGCATCTGGATGCGCTGGCAGCCGGAGGGGTCAAGTGCACCGACTTTCATTCCAATGGGGCGGTTTGTTCTCCGACGAGAGCGGCCTT
>JASFWU010000146.1:0-6952 GCA_050049035.1 Akkermansiaceae bacterium
GAGTCGCTGACCCTGAATAGGCGGCAGGCTGGAGGAGAGAGGCCGAGATTGAAGTGAGTTTCGTTTCTCCGGGACCGTCCGCTCCCGCGATCGCAACCTTGGTGTATCCCTGCGGGATGGTGAAAACAGTTTGGGCGAATCCGCTCCCTGCGACCAAGGCCTGGGCGGCTAAAATGAGAAGTCGGTTAAAGTGTTGCCGGTTAAACTGTTGCATGTTGATTTGGTGATAATGAAGTGAGTGGTTGGGGCTTACAATCAAAAAGTTGGACTCTTCGTTGGAATCAGATCGTATTCTTCGCTGGGTTAATTGTTGGTTAACGGTAACTCTTTTTCGGGCAGGGGTGAAGGGCATCGGGGTTCCTGAGAATCCTCTCTCCAACCCGTATCTCGTTTTTTTCCGGGTAAATGGGCCAGAAATTTTTGCCAGTTCACCAAAATCGTTAAACCTCGTCCATCCGGCCCGGAATTTTGGGCCGTCAGTTGGTTCGTTTTGTCGAAGGCTGCCTCCATGGCGCTTCCATGATGAGCCGGAGGGGATGGTGTGTCTATACGTGTCTCTACTTAGATTGACTAAGGGATGCTACCTACTTGCCTGGGACTTCGACCGGCACGCAGGGTTGCGGATTGAACAGAGGTTGCTACTCTTCGCTTGCAGTGGCAGCGACTTATACCACCGGAAACGAAAAACTGGTTAAGGTTCTCGACGGAGCCTCAACCCACCTTCTTGGTTTGTGGAAAAAGCAGGGAAAGGAAGAAGGAGCACTCCGGATCGCGGTTGTTGGCGGAGGCTGCAGTGGTTTGCAGTATCAAATGGACCTGGTTGATGGCCCAAGGGATCGGGATATTATGGTCACAAGCAACGGGGTCAGAGTGGTGATCGATCCCAAGAGCGCACTTTTCGTCAGCGGGAGCGAGTTGGATTATTCGGATGACCTCCAGCAGGGTGGCTTCAAGGTGAGTAATCCAAATGCGGTGGTGACCTGTTCGTGTGGCGAAAGCTTCGCAGCGTGATGAATCCCTTCGATCGGCTTGGGCTCCCGCCTCAACTTGCTCTGAATGAGGACGAGCTGGCCCGGGCGGTGAGTGACCAGAGTGCCAGGAACCATCCCGACTCCGGTGGTTGTGAGTCTGCCTTTCAAGAAATCCGGAAGGCCGGGGATCATCTCAAAGTTCCCGCTTTGCGGATCAAGGCGGCTCTGGCTGTGCTGAATTGGAACGAGGGGGAAAGAGGGCAGGTGCCGGATGAGATCATGGACTTGTTCTCTCCGGTGGCAGCGGTTTTGGCGGAAGTGGAAGATTTTCTGGTGGCGAGAAGGAAAGCGGTCAGCGGATTGGGAAAGGCAGTTCTCGATGCGGGTTTGCCGGCGCTCAAGACGAGGCTTGAGGACCAGATCCAATCGGTTTCCACCCTGGAGGACCGCTTGATTTCGCGGTTTCCTGAATTCGACGCGATAGGGTGGGAGAATTGTCTTGCGGAGATGTCCGAGGTGGCCCGGGGGCTGGCCTTCCTGAGAAAGTGGTTGGGGCGGCTTCGTGAGGCCAACGGAAAACTCTTTGAGGCCTTGCTTGGAGGCTGACTTGGGGCTACCTGCGAACCATGGACGAGGTGATCATCGGAATCGATCTGGGCACAACGCAGTCTGCGGTAGGAGTGGTGGATTCGGGATTCCCCATTTTGTTGGCCGATGAAAACGGCCAAACCTTGGTGCCCAGTGCCATTTGGTATGGCAAGGATGGCCAGGTTGAGGTCGGCCGGGAAGCACTCAGACGTTCCGGGACTGATCAGGTGCACACCAGCATCAAAAGTGTCATCGGACGGCGGGAAGGAGAGGCCGAAGGTCGTCTTAATGAAGGAGGGAAAATCGAGACGGTGGCCGGCGATCTTCTGCCAGAAGAGATTTCCGCGGAAGTTTTAAAGAGGCTGAAGGGAATTGCGGAAAACCGTCTTGAATGTGAGGTGAAGAAGGCCGTGATCACCGTTCCAGCCTACTTTCACGACAGGCAACGAGCGGCCACCAAGCGTGCGGGCGAACTGGCCGGGCTCAAGGTGGTGCGTATCCTCAGCGAACCGACAGCAGCAGCCTTGTCGTATGGATTGGACCGTCTAGACGAGGAATCGAAGGTGGCGGTTTTCGATTTGGGTGGGGGTACTTTCGATGTCTCTCTCCTCGAGATGCGCGGCGGGGTATTTGAGGTGGTTGCAACCGCGGGGGATACCAAACTTGGCGGTGATGACTTTGACGGAGGCTTGGTCTCATTCGCCGGAGAAAAGCTGGGAGTCCGGCCTGATTCTCTCGATTCCCAGGAGGCGGTGAGGTGGATCACCGAGGCTCGCAGGGTGAAGCATCTCCTTTCAACCGAGGATTCGGCCACTTTCCGGATGCCCTTTACCGGAGAGGTGGAGGTGACGAAGGAGGACTTCGAGCGCTTGATGTCAGGGTTCCTTGACCGCATGGAGTCGTGCTGCCGTCGCGCGCTGCTGGATGCCGGGATTGAAGCCTCAGACCTCAGGGCGGTGGTCATGGTCGGAGGGAGCAGTCGGATCCCGGTGGTCCGTGAAAGGGTGCGGCGAATCTTTGGAATGGAGCCGGATTTGAGCCAGCATCCGGACGAAGCCATTGCCCGGGGGGCCGCGATTCAGGCCGGGATTCTTGCCGGGACGGTGCGGGAAGTGGTTTTGCTCGACGTCACTCCTTTGAGTCTCGGGCTGGAGACGATGGGTGGATTGATGAATGTCCTCATCGCGAGGAACACCACCATTCCGTGCAAAGCTGGAGAAATGTTTACCAATGCTGCCGATGGTCAGGAATCGATGAGGGTCAGGGTGCTGCAGGGGGAGCGTGAACTCGCGGCTGACAACTGGGAATTGGGGGTTTTTGATGTCCGCTTTCGCCCCGAGAAGCGTGGCCGGGCACGAGTGGGAGTTGAATTTCGGATCGATGCCGACGGAATACTCTCGGTTTTGGCCCGTGACGTGTCGACCGGTGAAGATACGGTGGTCGAAATCGGGAGCGCGGCGGTTGACGTTCAGGAAGCCAAGGTCGAGCAGATGGTCAGCGAGAGTGTGGAGTTTGCCTTTGAGGATATGAATGCGCGGGTCTTCGAGGAAGCCCGAATGAAGGCGGACGAGTTGTTGCCGGCGGTGGAAGTTGCTCTTGAGGGCGCAAAGCAGTTTTTGTCGGAGGACGAAGTCCAATCCATCCGGGAGCGTCACAAACAGGTGAAGGAGGCGATCGCAGGCGGGCAGGCTGCTGCCTTGAAGGCTGCGGTGGAGTCGCTGGACCGGGAGACCGAAGGGTTGGCGGCCATTCTGGTGGAGCAGGCAACCGCGTCTCTTTTTTCCGGTTCCCAAGATTGACGGAAGCGGGAGTGCTTCGCAGACTTGAGGGACACTAAATGGCTGAATCAACCGGAGTCTTTATCTGTCCCGAATGCCAGGCTGTCGTGAAAGGCAGGCTGGGGGAGGAGAGTGGTTTGTCTTGTCCCGAATGTGACTACCAGTTTGGTCCCGAGAAGAGCCAACAGGATGGAGGGATCCCGGCAGGAGCGAGGATGCCTACCGGGAGGTCAAGCGCCAACTCCGGGGTGATTCGCAATCTGACTTCCAAGAAAGCCGCACCGGTTAAGGTCGCCAAGATCCCTGAAAAGGCACCGATGGAAGCCAAACCAATCGAAGTGGCCCGCGCGGAAGGCGCAAATGGCAGCAGGGATGAAGAGGTGATCATGCCGGATGGCTCCCGGAAGATTCGACGCCGGAAACGACGTCAAAAAGATGACAAAAACAAAACCCTCGTCTTGTTCCTCTTTGGTTGGTTTTGCCTCGTGGTCTTGATTTTTGCCCTCTTCAAGAAGGGTGACGACAAACCCGAGGAGAATCCCGGGGATCCCGGTCCGACCGATTTGGCCGTTCGAAATGAGGCGGTGATGAGAAGGCTTCTCCCCGACATAGAGAATAAGTTTAAGGAGTTTCTCGTCGCCAAGACCAACGACGCCCGGCTTCAGATGATCGATCGTCCCGCTGAGCTGGCCCTCGCTTTCCGGGAATTCTATGAACAAACAAGTTTTCCCGAGCCGAAGTCGCAAGTGAGGAGGGTGGCCGCGAATGTGCTCTCGTTTTCCGATGAGACCATCGCCATCGAAACCATTTGGCAGGACGAGGATGAGATCAAATGGGGAGCGGTGCACGTTTTTGACAAGGTCCATTCCTGGCGCCTCGACTGGGAGGCATTTGCTCCTCATTCGACTGAAACCTGGGGGAAATTCCGGGCCAACCTGGGCGACCGGGAGGGGGTGTTTCGGCTGCTCGTGCGGAAGCGACTTTCCTCTGATGAGAGAAAAGTGTTCTCGTTGAGTTTCTATCGGGCCCCTCGGGTCTTTGAAACCGACAACGAGTATAAAAATACCCAGTCGCCGGAAGTGGAAGTGGAGACCGAAAGTGATCTGGGACGCCAGTTCCTGAAGCTTTGGAACAACTACCTGGAAGGGAAGGCTCCCTACGGCTCGATCCTGGCGAAGGAATTGGACCCCGAAAAGCACATGCGGATCACGGTCCGCCTTGCCTGGGAAAGAGATGAAGATGACGATGAATTCCGGATGGTGTTGAAGGAAATCATTGGTGTCGGTTGGTTTGGAGAGAGAATCCAGGAGCTTCACGCCGAGGAGTTGAGGAAAGCAACCGACGACTTGAACAAAACCGTCCCCGAACAGTCGTAACCAGAAAGCACCTTTGGAAATGAGTGATTCAGAAAACAAGGATCAACCTGAAAACGAGAGGCAGCCCGGTGAGGCCATTCCGTCCGGCATGGTTCGCAAGACCAGACGGGTCAGGAAGAGGCGCCGATCGCAAGAGTCGTCTTCCCGTTCCCGTGAGGATGCCGCCCGGCTTTTTGACAAGGCCAAAGAACTCCTCATGGGTATGCAGGATGAGGACAACGACTACGGTCATATCGATGTGGCCGAACAGGTGCGTCGCCTCAAGCGCAAGACCGAGGACGATCGTCCGCTCGATGAAATCTGGGGAACCAAACGGCGTTCGACATCCTGGTTATGGATCGTTTTGGTCGGGGCCATCTTTTCGGTAATCGCGATCGTCGCCGGAATCACCTATTGGGCCTCGGATGAGCCGGTTGACCAAAGCGTCGTCATCAAGGACGAAGATGATCGATTCGAGGTGGAAGATGTGGATCTTTCCAAGGGACCACTGGGTTGGTTTGACGCCAACTCGCTCAACGTGCTGAACGAAGTCAGGAGCATCATCACCAAGGTCAATGATGCCGAGGAGGTCGGGTCGATCGAAAATCTCATTCGCGACTCTCCTTTCCGGACCTTGAATCCGGTTGATCTCGACTCCGTTGGCTCACCCATGCGGACGAACTCCTTGTCGAAGTTCCAATGGATACCCAAAATCGTTCGTTCCACCAAAATTGCGGGCTCGAAGAAGCGCGGTTTCCTTGAAGTGAGTGGAACGAGGGAAGACCGAAGCCCTTACACCGCCTTTTTTGTTCTTCAGGACAATCAGGTTTGTCTTGATTGGGATGCCACCACCGGATGGTCGGAAATGCCCATCGAAGAGTTGGTGGTCAAAAAGCCCATCAAGCCCATGTTGCTTCGGTGCCGGGTGACCAAAGAACACGAGTATGACCAGATGTTCGGAGACAACCGGTATTCAGGGTATGTCCTTGCGGGAGAGGTTCCCGACCAATTCCTGTTCGCCTACATCGATCTTGAGACTGCCCGGGGAAAAGACATCGATCTTGAAATGCGGAAGCTCCTGAATTTCGGCTCTTTTCTGACGCAAGAACCTCCTTATCGAAATGTCCGGGCCACCTTGCGGGTGGGCTTTCGTGAATCGGTCGGCGAGGATGGAATCTTTGAGATCGTGGAATACCTCCACGACGGATGGGTTACCCCTTGAGAGCATCGCGAACGCCGGCTCTCATCTTTTCCAGCGGGACATCCCGGTTGAGCCAATACTCCAGCGACAGAGCGCCCTGATGGATCAGAAGGGAGAGCCCGTTGGCAACCCTCGCACCCTGGGATTCGGCTTCCCTCAAAAGGCGGGTTCGCTCCGGATTGTAGATGGTGTCGTAGACCAGATGATGCGGTTCGATCCAACCGGCGGTGAACGGAGCGGGATCAGTGGGCCGGAGTCCGATTGAAGTGGTGTTGATGATGAGCTCGCTCGACTGAATGGCTTCTTGAAGGTCCGGGTCGTTCAATGCCATGACCTCGAGCCGGTCCCGAGGACCTTCCAGGTCTTCGCGGTGAATCATCTGTTCCAGTTGGGTCTTGATTGGCACGAGCTTGTCGAGGGTCCGGTTGGCAAGAATCAACTGTGGACAGTTTTCAATGACGCATTGAGTGGCAATGGCTCTCCCGGCTCCTCCGCCGGCTCCGATGATGATCACTTTGAGATCTCCGAGATCGACTGAAAACTCCTCGCGGATGGCGCGGGCCAATCCCGGCCCATCGGTGTTGAAACCACTCATGCTTCCGTCATCTCCAAGAATGATGGTGTTCACCGCTCCCATGGCATCGGCTGCCGGATCAACAAAGGTGCAGGCTTCGAGGGCTTCCAGCTTGTGAGGAATAGTGACGTTGATTCCCAGAAAGCCCTTTTCTCGAAAGCGGACGAGGGCGTCACGCACACTTCCGGGCTCTACCTCAATCCTGACATATCGGGCATTTTGATCGAGCGCGTCAAGGGCCGGTTGGTGCAGCTGGGGCGAGAGTGAATGCTCCACCGGCTGGCCGATCACCGCAAAGCGCGCGGGCTTCCGCTCATTGAGATTGATCGAATCAAGTTGGTCGAGGGTGTAGGATTTCATGAGAGCAGAGCATTAAAGCGACCGAGTCGGCGCACACATTCCTCCTGGCCCAGGATCCTGAGGATGTCACCGAGGTCGGGACCGCCTGTTTTTCCTGACAGAGCAATTCGTAAGGGGAACATGAG
>JASFWU010000147.1:0-6921 GCA_050049035.1 Akkermansiaceae bacterium
CCTCGATGACCCGAAGCAAGCCGAGAACGCCATCACCGGCATCCCTGCCATCCAGCAGTTCCCCCTTCCCGAAGCCGAAGGTGGCCCCATCGCTTCTGGTTGCGTTCCAACTTCAGCTGCAAGTCTGTTTTCCTACTGGATGACCAGGAAAGCGCAGGCCAAGCCCGATTCAAACGAGCTGACTCTAACCTTACGGAAACGCCTTCGCATGATCCGCTTTCCTGATACCGACGGTTTCACCGAAGATGGTATGGCCCTTGCCGGAGCCCTCCCTTCCTCCATGGCGCGGGCATTTGCAGCTGAAGCCCAAAAACAGAAACTTGCGATCACCGTGCGCCACCTCCCATTTTCGATGAACAAGTTCCGCAAGGAAATCGCCGCCAAACGACCCGTCCTTCTGTCATGCACGGTCCGGGTTCCCCACAAACCCCACCTTTCCTGGGGGCATGCCGTGGTTGGACTGGGCGCCTCGAAAGTCGATGGAGTCGATCTCGTGGGCATTCACGACAACTTCTTTCCCACCAAAAACGCTGGGACCATTCGATGGATTCGCAGTGACGCCTTTCGAAGCCTCACCGAAGTTAGGCCGATGGAGAAATGACCCTTCCCTCCCTTACTCCGCCCAATCGATCCAATCGGCATCGGTAAGGACCTCTCCAACCACCGGAACCGGGCAAAACTCCTCCAACATTGCGCGGTTGGTGGTGGCCGCGACGTCCCGCTCGGCCTCGAGATTATTGAGAACCACGCCCAGGCATTCCAGTCCGGCAGCTTGAATGGCTTTTACCGTCAGGAGAGTATGATTGATTGTTCCCAACCAGTTTGCCGCCACCACCAGGATTGGAAAGCCCAGGGCTCTGGCGTAGTCGGGGAAGGAAAACCCCTCCCCCATCGGAACATCCCAGCCTCCCACTCCTTCAACCAGAGTAAAGTCGTGTGAGTCTCGTACTTGGTGAATGTGTGAAACCAATGCGTCCATTTCCAGACCTCCCCCCTCAATCCGGGAGGCCACCAACGGGGCGACCGGAGTCTTGAACCACCACGGATTGACCTCGTCGATTGAAAGAGACCCTCCACCCGCTGCCCACAGCCTTTCGGCATCCTCACGCGACCCGCTCAACACCGGTTTCAAGCCAACTGCATGGACGCCATTTTTACGAAGCTCCTCCACGATCAATCCTGACACCCAGGTCTTGCCAATCCCGGTGTCGGTTCCGGTCACGAGGAGCCCCTTCCAGCGGTCGAGCTTCATTTCGACAAGCCCTCCTTCACTGCTTCCGTGAACGGATTCCGGTCACCGACCAAATGCGAGTTAATCAGATACCAGATCGCGACCGCCAGAGCCAGAGCCGCCAGCTTCACCATCCAGTTCCTCACCAGCCATTTCTTCAGTTGCTTCACCATGGGTAATAAAGATTTCTTCGAGCTTCGCCCGGAACTCATCGTCCGACAGGTTCCGGTAAATTTTGCCTCCCGCCACAATCGAAATGGAGCCGGTTTCCTCGCTCACCACAATCGCCACGGCATCGGTTTCCTCGCTGATCCCAAAGGCCGCACGATGCCGGAGACCCAAGGAACGATCCTGCAGCTCTTTCTGGCTGACCGGGAAAATACACGAAGCAGTTGCCAGACGTTCTTTCTTGAGAATCACCCCGCCATCGTGAAGCGCAGTCTTCGGATGAAACACCGTCAGAACCAGCTCGACGGTGAGGGAGGCATCGATGGTCACTCCGGTGGCCTCGTATTCATCGAGATCAATGGACCGCTCGATCGCGAAAAGGGCACCAAAGCGTTTTTTGGACAGTCTCGTAACCGCCTCGGCGAGTGTTTCGAGAAAAACCTTCTGCTGGGTTGTCGAGAAGGAGAAAAGGTTGGCACTGCCAAGTTTGGCGAGGCCGTTGCGGAGTTCCGGTTGGAATATGATGAGGAGGGCGAAGGCAAGGATCGCAGCGGCGCTCTTGATGATCCACTCGATCACTTTTAACTCAAGGACCTGGGAGGCCAGGGTGAGCAGGATGACCATGACGGCGAGTCCAACGAGGATTCGCGCCCCGCGGGTCGCGCGAAACATTCGGTAGATCTGGTAAATCAAAATCCACAGGAGGAGGATTTCAACTCCGGCCCGCCAGTGATCTTTGATGTAGTCCAGCACGATGATCCCGATTCATTGAGGGTTAGCGCCCTGTCAGTTTCCTCGCCGTGGCACGATCCACCTCGAAGTTCAGGGTGCCCGAAGACCTGGGCTTGCTTCCGTCCTCAATCTGATAGTTCAGGATGGGGATGGGCTTTGTTCCTTCGACCTCCGACATGAGGTAGACGCGAATGGCGATCGGAGCCTTGGGGTCGCCCCCCGGGATATCCTTGATGGAAAACTGCACTTCATTTTTCCCGTCTCTTGCCCCGCCGACGATGACTTCAGACCGTTTGGTATTCTGATAGAGATGGGATGAGATTCCATTGACCATGAGGCGGACCTCCCGGCCCGGGCAATACACATAAGTCTTGGCGATGTATTTGACCGGCCCGCGGATCGCAACCGGGAGGGGTTTGACCACCCCGTCGGGCTTGAAGTCCTTTCCTTTCAAAAAGGTCGTATCCCCTGCCTGCAATTGTTTGCGTACTGCAGGAAGGGCATCGAGCTTCACGAACTCTCCCCCGTCGTATTTCCACCCCTGCGCCTCCCTGATGTACGAGATCACCCAGAGATTGTCGCCCGGCTTGCCGCCAACCCCAAAATCGACTTTCCCGAAGTAGGTGGCTTTTGCGGTCGCTCCATTCAACTGCACACTCATCGCCTTCAAATTTTTGAGCGAAGGAGGTGCGAAGGGAACATCGAAAACGGCATTTGGAAATGCCCGGCGTTCGCTCCAGATCCGATTCCGGACGGTGACCAACCGGTGGGTCGAAGTATGTCTTTTCCAGCCAATCGCATCTTTTCGCACCATGGCTGCACGCCAGTTCTGATAAACGGCACGCAAGGTTGCCACAATGCGCGCGTCATCCTGGCCCGAGGCCGTCATCGGGAGCACTGTCAAAAGGGCTCCGAAAAGCAAAATCGTGCGATTCATGGGGAAACTATGGACAATTGCCCCCGCATTTGGAAAAGCTTTTCGAAAGAAAGCTCAACTCGCGGTTTCCACGTTCATGATCAACCTTCCGAAGTCACCCCTCATTGGCGAGGCCCGCAATCAGGAAATTCTCTCGTCGGCAACCACCTACCTTTATCGCGAGACCGAAGCCGGTTCGCTTCAAGCCCACTTTTTCTTTCCACACGAGTTCGACTACGAACGCGACCGCAAGCCCGCGATCTTCTTCTTTCACGGCGGTTTATGGGACATCAGTGCACCTGCGCAATTTGTCCCCCACTGCCACCACTTCGCCTCCCGCGGGATGGTGGCGGCCACTCTGGAGTATCGCACCAAGGTTCTCTTTGACGGCACCCCGGAAGATGCCATTTCAGATGCCAAGGCCGCCCTGAGCTTCTTCAAAGCCAATGCCGAAAGCATGGGCATCGACGCCTCGCAAATCGTGGCCGGCGGAGCCAGTGCCGGAGCGAACGCCCTCCTATCCGCCACCCTTCATCCACATGATCCCGAGAAGGGTCCGGAACCTTCTCCGCGGGCACTCATCCTTTTCGGCCCCATCAGCGACACCTCCCCTTCCGGGATTGGCAATGAAAAGTTCCGTACCCCGCGCGACGGAAAACTACAAAGCCCCCTCCGCTACCTTCCGCGCAAGGGGCTGCCGCCCTGCCTCATCTTCCACGCCAAGATGGACCGGGTCGTCCCCTTCGAGCTATCGCAACGTTTTGCCAAAAAATACCGCAAACGCCGCAATCGATGCGACTTGATGGAATTCGAGCGGGCCGGACATACTTTTTTCAACTACAACTCGGATCAAAAGAACTACGAGATCACCCTGCGTTCCGCAGACCACTTTCTCGTTGAGCTGGGCATTCTGGAGCCCGACCCGCTGGCCGACGTCCTCCACTGATCTTGCGTCCCCGCAAATCGCTGTCACCATTGCCCACCCATGAGTGCGCTCCAATTTTCACCCATCGATGAAATCATCGCCGAGCTGAAGGCCGGACGGCTTGTCATCGTGGCTGATGATCCCGGTCGGGAAAACGAAGCCGACCTGGTCGGGGCCGCTTCTCTCATCACTCCTGAATCAGTTGCCTTCATGGCAAACCACGGCCGGGGCCTGATCTGCACTCCGGTCCTGCCGGAGCGAACCCGTGCCCTCGACCTCCCGCCCATGACCGCAAAAAACCGGGAGGCCCATAAAACCGCCTTCACCGTTTCCATTGATGCGGCCGAAGGCATTACCACCGGCATCTCGGCCGCCGACCGGGCTCATACCATTCGTCTTCTGGCAGAGGCAAAAGTCGGTCCCGACGCCTTCGTGCAACCGGGCCATGTCTTCCCTCTCGAAGCCCTTGAGGCGGGTGTCCTCCGTCGCGCCGGACACACCGAAGCTGCTGTCGATCTCGCCCGCCTCGCCGAACTCCCGCCGGCCGGTGTCATTTGCGAGATCATGCATGAGGACGGAACGATGGGGCGTGTGGGGGACCTTGGCGAATACCAGGAAAAGCATGGCTTGAAGTCCTGCACCATCGCCCAGCTGATCGAATACCGCCGCCGGTCCGAACGGCTGGTGACCCGGGAAGAGGTCATCAAGATGCCCACCGATTTTGGTGAGTTCGACTGCTACCTCTACAAGGTCAGCACCGATGATTCCGAACACCTCGCCCTCGTTCGTGGAGAGATCGATCCTAATCAACCCGTCAGCGTGAGGGTTCATTCCGAATGCCTCACCGGCGATGTCTTTGGCTCGCGCCGATGCGATTGCGGAGGGCAGCTTCACACCGCCCTGGAACACATCGACAAGGAGGGTGGCGTCCTACTTTACCTGCGGCAGGAAGGACGGGGTATCGGTTTGGCGGCCAAAATCCATGCCTACAAGCTCCAGGAACAGGGATTCGACACCATCGAGGCCAATGAAAAACTCGGTTATGGCTCGGATTTGCGGGACTACGGCATGGGCGCCCAAATGCTCTACGACCTCGGGGTGAGACAGATCCGGCTCCTCACCAACAACCCCAAAAAAGTGATCGGACTGGAAGGATACGGACTGGAAATCGTTGAACAGGTTCCCATCCGCCTCCCTTCCAACCCCCACAACGAGAAGTATCTCGAAACCAAACGAACCCGCATGGGGCATCACCTCTGATTGACAAACACGCTCGCGAGGCTGTATCCCCTTCATCACACATGTCGGCCATCATTCCACCAAAGCCACGCGTCCCGGTCGGGGGGAAAATGCGGATCTCCATCGTTGCCGCCAAATTCAACCAGGAATACACCGACGCCCTGGTCGAGAATGCCGTTGAGGAAATCGACAGCCTGGCGAGTCATGCGCGGGTTGACTTGGTCCGCGTTCCCGGCGCTTTTGAAATCCCGGTGATCTGCAAGGCGCTGATCGAAGAGGAAGAGCCGGACTGTGTCATCGCCCTGGGCTGTATCATCAGGGGAGGAACCGGACACGCCGACCTTGTCGCCACCTCCGTCACGGAAGCCCTGCAAAGTCTCGCGATCGAAAAAACCACTCCGATTATTCATGAGGTTCTTTTGGTGGAAGACGAAAAGCAGGCATACGCCCGTTGCATCGGGAAAACGCTGAACCGTGGTCGCGAGGCCGCCCGCAGCGCCATCGACATCATTGGCATCATGAACGAAGTTCGTCGAGCCAACCAATCCCTGCGCCTCCACCCCAGTAATGGCTAGCCGCCGACAGGTCCGCGAGGCGGCCGTGCAGTTTCTTTACGCTCTCGAGACGTCTCCTGAAACACGGGGCGGTGAAGACTTTTGGGAGCTGGTGAATGACCGGGATACCATTTCCTACGATCGTGCCCGGGTCAAAGTCCTCGCCCATTTCCAGCAGGGGCGCGAAGCCTCCGCTGGAAAACTCGAAAAGTTCTTTATCGATAACGCTGCAGCCATTTTGGCTCTCGACCCGTCCGAAAAACTGGCCCGTGATCTCAAATCACTCGCCGCCACTGAAATCAACTGGGCCGACCGGGCCGGCAACCTCCTCCACCTCACCAAAGCCAACACCGGGGGATGGCGACGCGACCTTGAACGACTTCTCCTCGAATCCGATGAGCTTCGCAAGAGTCGCCACGCGCTGGTTGCCAGACTTGAGGACTACCCCGCCCTTCGCCAGCCCTCCCTCCTCAAGCTGGTTGCCAAACTGGATTCCTACGATGAGCGGGCCCGCATGGTTCGTTTTCCGGAAAACTTCCCGGAACAGCGCGATCTCGAACACCTTCATCAGCTCCGTAGCGAAATGAACAAGCTCGCCGATGATGCCCGCGCGCTGGCGACACAGGTTGAAGATTACCAGTCCGAGCTGGATGGCATGATCAACGAAGCCTCGTCGAACTTCGACATCAGCCGGCTGGCCCGGGTCGACCTGTCCATCCTCCGTCTCGCCGCTTTCGAAATCCTCAAACTCCCCGATCTCGATGCTGCGGTTTCCATCAGTGAAGCCATCGATCTGGCCCGCGATTTCTCGGGTGATGAGTCGGCTTCGTTCGTGAATGGCGTCCTCGATCAAATTGCCAAGATCGCCTGATCTGCGCGAGACTACAATTCAGACGCCAGTTTACACTTCCTCCCAGGCAGTTCGTCGCGCATTTTACCGCCCATGGACGAAGAGACTCCTTCTTTTCCCAGCGACTTTCAAAAACGCACGATGTGGAAAGCCGCCACCGGTGTGGCCATTCTCATCATCGGAGCTCTGCTTGTAGGTCTGGTCTGGTTGACCGGAACAGTCTTCGGATACCTCCAGCCGGTTTTGGTTCCCCTGGCCGTCGCCGGGATTGTGGCCTATCTGCTCGACCCTCTCGTGCAATACCTT
>JASFWU010000148.1:0-6914 GCA_050049035.1 Akkermansiaceae bacterium
AATGATCTCCGATGCGTATCGTACTTGATTGATATCTGTTTGACTGTCCTTGCTCGAAAGGAGCATTAATGACATGAAAACAACATTCGTACTTGCAGCCAGCCTCGCCCTGACCGGTGGTGCTCTCGCCCAGGATGCCTTCTCACAGGCCATCAGGCCCATCACGAACCCCACCATCTTCGATCTCGCGGTTCCGAGAACGCAGTTCCATGCCATCTACCTCAACCAGTCGATGCCCTCGACGGTGAGCACGGCAATCGCCCCGGCATTGCCTTTGGGTGGTGACTTCCAGCTTTACGCCCTGCAGTTTGAGTATGCCTTCAACAACCGGACTTCGTTCGTGGCCACCAAGGATGGCTACATCGACTTCAACCCGGACGCCACTTTGAGCCGCACCGAAGGCTTCGCCGACCTTGGCTTTGGAATCAAGCACGCCTTGATCTATGACACCGACAACGAGTTCGTCCTTTCAGGGATTGCCACCGTGGAGATCCCGACCGGCGAATCCGAAGTCTGGCAGGGAGAAGGCGACGGCATTCTCAATCTCAACCTGGCGGCCTTAAAACTTTGCGGCCCCTTGCAATTGGCCGGGAACATGGGGCTCCAAATCCCGTTTAGCGATGCCCAGTCGCTAACTGGTTCGATCAGCCTCCATGCCAGTTATGAAGTGACCCCATGGTTCATCCCGCTGGTCGAACTCAACTGGTTCCACACCTTTGCCCCCGGTGACGGAAGCCTTACCTTCACCAATCAACTCGGAAACACCGTTCCTGCCGTGGCCAACTTTGAGGCTGGCGATCTCATCAACTGGGGATCGGTCAATGGTGATGTGAATCGTGATTTCGTGACGCTCGGGGTTGGATTCCGTTCAAAACTCAGCAATACCGCTTCGCTTGGATTTGCCTACGAGTTCCCGCTCACCGAAGAGGAGGAAGGCCTCATGGAAGACCGCTTCACCGTCGACCTGGTCTGGCGGTTCTAGATTTTGAAGCACTACTTTGGTTTCACTGACAAAGCTCCGGGTGGCAACGCCCGGGGCTTTTTTAGTCCCCTCTTCGTTTCTGGAACGGAGCACTCTCAATGATGGCAAAGACCAGTTCCTTCAATGTCCCCTTCCCCTTGTTGAGTTTCCGGGTAATGGCATCAATCGTGACTGCATCGAAATACTCGGGACCACGACCAATCGCGTAAGTGAGAATTTTTTCAGTCAAGCAGCGGTAAAAATCATCCGTCCGTGAATCAGCAAGGACGTTTTTCAAACTCCCGACATCGGAAAACCGCTCCCCCGTGACGAGGACTCCGGCGGTATCGATGGGTAATCCACCTTCAGTCGCGCGGAATTGTCCCAAGGCATTGAAATTCTCAAGTCCCAGGCCGATCGGGTCCATTCTTTTGTGGCAACTGGCGCAAAGCGGCTTCTTTCGATGGACCTCCATCATCTGCCGCATGGTGAGTTTCTTGGCTTGTTCGTGCCCCGCTTCCTCAAGTTCGGGAACATCAGGGGGAGCAGGTGGAGCCGGAGTTCCGAGAATGTTATCGAGCACAAATAGTCCGCGTTTTACCGGAGAAGTCCGGGTGGGGTTTGAGGTCACCATCAGGAAACTGGCCTGCCCCAGAACCCCTCCCCGCTGGGGGTGCTCATGAAGATCAACAAGACGGTGCTCCCCGCCCTTGACTCCCCCGACGCCGTAGAACCTGGCAAGACTCTCGTTGAGAAAGCTGTATCGGGCCGAGAGCAGCTCTTTGACCGGACGGTTGTTTTTGAGAACAAACTCAAAGAAGAGCTCGCTCTCGAGCTTCATGTCTTTGCGAAGTGTTTGAGGGAAAATCTCGTTGGCCTGTCTGGCATCCTTCACCCCGAGAATGCGACGGGCATCAACGGGAAGGTGTTCAAGGTCACGCGTCTGCAACCATTGACCGACAAAATGCTCCACAAAACGTCCCGATCTCGGATCAGCCAGCATTCGCTCCACCTGTTCTTTAAGATTGGCCCGAAGCTTCTTTTGAAAGGCGAGGCTCAGGAGTTCGTCATCCGGCACCGAACTCCACAGGAAAAAGGAAAGCCGGGACGCCAGCGCGTATTCGTCGAGGAAGACCACTTTGCCTTCATTGTTGGGTTCCGGTTGGATTTCGGCCCGAAAGAGAAAACGCGGAGAAGCAAGCACCGCCGTCATGGCATGTTTGATTCCGTCCTCGAAGCTCATTCCGGGAGACTGGTCCACCTTCATCGCCATTTGCACCAGTCGTGCCACGGTGACCCGATCCAGCGGACGCCGGAAGGCACGGCTGACAAAACTGCGCATGATCTTGCGGGCATAGAGTTCCCGCTCCCTCATCTCTTCGGGGGCCGGCCCGTCCACCATGATCATCCGGTATCCCTTGGCGTATTCCTTGAAATTCCCTTCAAGCGGGCCTCTGATTTTCACTTCGCGAAGCACCACCGATTGCTCCTCTTGTCCTTCGCCGGCCGGAGCCCGGGGAGAAACACCCACCATAAACTCGTGCTCCCCTTTACTCAGTTTGATCTTTCCGCTAAGAACCAGCGATTCGCTCTGATCCCAGCCCATCGACCGACCGGCGACCTTTTTTCCTCCAACCAGCAACTCGAGCCCGGCCATTTGATCAGTCGCCTCATCAGCCCCCCGGATGGCATACTTCAGGGATACCTCGTAGGTGCCGCTGGCAGGAGCCGCTCCTTTGACCGACACCCGGCTTTCGGTTTTAAAGGGAAGTCGATTGGCCTGCTGCTTGGAAGTCCCGACCAGATGAAAACCTCGACCTGAAAAAACACGTTCGGGGATGCGGGCGGCCGCCCCTTTTGGGAGGGCTTTCTCAACAATATTCGACGCAGCTTCGAGGTACTTTTCCATGTGAAGCGGCGAGATCGAGAGGACATCCCCGATGGTATCGAAGCCATAGCCGGTATCATCAGCGGGAAAGTTCTCGTCGGTATCGTAGTCAACTCCCAGTAGATCCTTGATGGCATAGCGATACTCGGCCCGGTTGAGCCGCCTGATCGTGACCCGTCCGGGGTCCGGCTTGTTGGGATCCAGTTTGAAGACCGTCGTCTCGATCCATTTGAGAAGGATTCGCTTTTCCTGGAGATCCGGCTGGTCTTTCTCCGGAGGAGGCATGATTTGCGATCGCAGATTCCGCCAGACCGCCAACCAATGTTCCACATCTTCAAGGTGACGCGAAAGGTCCTTGTATTCATCCATCGAGAAATCCCCTTTCGAGGCCCCGTCGCCGTGACAATCATAGCAATAGTCCTCCAGCAGGGGTTGAATCTCCTCTTTGAAGTCTACTTCGGCAGTGACTCCCGAAATCAGGAGAGGAAGAACGATCCATCCGCGAAACATGGTCAAAAGATA
Organism: Akkermansiaceae bacterium; assembly: GCA_050049035.1. Lineage (GTDB taxonomy): Bacteria > Verrucomicrobiota > Verrucomicrobiia > Verrucomicrobiales > Akkermansiaceae > SW10. The sequence goes on from JASFWU010000148.1 coordinate 3,372, forward strand.
CGCCGGAAAAATGATTTTCTAGTCTCGTATCTCGGAAATATTGGCCTAGCGTCCCGCTGTCGCCGCTGCGATTCCCAAGCTCCTTATGAAAGCACTGGTCAAGTCCGAAGCCGCACCCGGTCTCACCCTCGAAGAAGTGCCACGGCCTGCTCCGGGGCGGAGGGAAGTTCTCATTCAGGTGGATAGCACCGGAATCTGCGGGACCGACCTGCACATTTACAACTGGGATGCGTGGGCCCAGAAAACCATCCCGGTGCCCCTCGTGGTGGGACATGAATTTGTCGGACGAATTGTGGAGCTGGGGGCCGACGTCGATTACCTCAAGGAGGGTGATTTGGTTTCCGGCGAAGGTCACATTACCTGCGGCCGTTGCCGGAACTGCCTGGCCGGTCGACGCCATTATTGCAGGGACACCAAGGGGGTAGGTGTCAACTCGCCGGGTGCTTTCGCTGAATTTCTGGTCTTGCCCGCCTCAAATGTCTGGAAGCTGGCACCCGAAGTTTCGAAAGACAGCGCCTCGATTTTCGATCCGTTTGGAAATGCCACTCACACCGCACTCACCTTCCCCTTGCTTGGAGAGGATGTCCTCATCACCGGAGCCGGTCCGATTGGATGCATGGCCGCCGCCATCGCCAAACACGCGGGAGCCCGTCACGTGGTGGTGACCGATTTGAATCCCAAACGTCTTGCCCTAGCCCAAACCCTCGGTGCCACCCGGACCGTGAATGTTACCGAGGAGTCCCTCCCGGAGATTCAAAAGGAGCTGGGTATGACCGAAGGATTTGATGTCGGACTTGAGATGTCGGGCAACAAACACGCCTTCAACGACCTCATCGCCAACATGAGGCACAGCGGCAAGATTGCCCTTCTCGGCATCCCGGAACCCGGGATCGGCATCGACTGGAACCAGGTCATTTTCAATTCCCTGACCATCCAGGGGATTTACGGGCGCAAGATGTACGAGACGTGGTATCAAATGACATCGATGATCCAGTCCGGCCTGGATATTGAATCCGTCATCACCCACCGATTTGATTTCACCGATTTTGAAAAAGGCTTCGCTGCCATGAATGAAGGTTCCTGCGGCAAGGTCATTCTTCATTGGTCCGACACCAACTGATTCAACCCTCTCAAACAATGTATCCTTCGGAATTCCAGAAGCAGCTCACTGAAACCCTTTCCGAAATCGACGCCGCCGGTCTTTACAAGCGGGAACGGCAGATTGCGTCCGCTCAAGACGCCGAAGTGACCCTCGAAGACGGGCGAAAAGTGATCAACATGTGCGCCAACAACTACCTCGGACTTTCCAATCATCCCGAGGTTTGTGAAGCGGCCCGCGATGCCATTTCCAGCCACGGTTTCGGACTCGCCTCGGTAAGGTTCATCTGCGGGACACAAACCCTTCACCGTCAACTCGAAGAGGCCCTGAGTGAGTATCTCGGCACCGAGGACACCATCCTCTACCCTTCCTGTTTTGATGCGAATGGCGGCCTTTTCGAAACTCTCCTGACCGCAGAGGACGCCGTCATCTCCGACTCTCTCAATCACGCTTCGATCATCGACGGCGTGCGTCTTTGCAAGGCCAAGCGCTTTCGTTACGCCAACAACGACCTCGCTGATCTGGAAGAGCAACTCAAGGCCGCGGATGCCTCGGGAGCCCGCCACAAGTTGATCACCACCGATGGTTCTTTTTCGATGGATGGAGTGATCGCGGATCTTGCCGGAATTCACGCTCTTGCCGATCGTTACAACGCCCTCGTTCATTTCGACGACTGCCACTCCACCGGATTCCTCGGCGAGAGAGGCCGGGGTACTCACGAGCATTGCGGACTGTTTGGAAAAATCGACATCACGACCGGCACCCTTGGAAAGGCCCTTGGCGGAGCTTCGGGAGGTTACACCTCGGGTCACAAGGAAATCATCGACCTCCTTCGCCAGCGCTCGCGTCCCTACCTTTTCTCAAATAGCATCGCTCCCCCGATCGTCGCAGCTTCCATCAAGGTCTTGGAACTCCTCACTGAGTCGACCGAACTGGCCGACCGGGTGAAGGAAAACACGCGCTACTTCCGCGATGGACTGGCCTCGACCGGATTTGAGATTCTTGGTCAGGACCATCCCATTTCTCCGGTTCTGCTGGGCGACGCGGAGCTCTCCCAACAGTTCTCCGCAAAACTTCTCGAGCGCAACATCTACGCCATAGGGTTCTTCTACCCGGTCGTTCCCCAGGGGAAGGCCCGCATCCGCACCCAGATTTCAGCGGCGCACACCAGGGATCATCTCGATCAGGCCCTCGAAGCCTTTGTTGCCGTGGGCCGCGAACTTGGGGTGTGCTCCTAGCGGTTTGAAACCAAAAGGGACCGTGCAGCCGTCAGCGCGATCTGCAAAGGGCGCTCACTCCCCTCGACTACCAGCGTCAGGGTCTCCGCCGCCGCATTTCGCTCTGCCAAGGCAAGGGATACTCCCGGTTTGAGCTCATGATCCGATAACCATTGCAGAAATGAAGCCTGGTTGTCCCTGACTCTCCTGAGGACATACTCCCCGGGCTCACAATTTGCGAGGATGGTCATGGTTCCATCATTCCCGAGTTCACCGTCAGGACCAGGGATGGGAGAACCGTGCGGATCATGGGTCGGATGCTGGAGCATTTCATCCATTCGCTCCAAGAGGCGATCCGAGACCACGTGCTCGAGCACTTCGGCATCCTCGTGCACCTCGGCCCAATCAAACTTCATGATCTCGACCAGGAAAGTCTCGACCAGACGGTGACGCCGCAAGACATCCATGGCGGCAAGTCTCCCCTTCTCGTTCAACCTGACACCACGCCTGGAGGTGTAGTCAACCAGTCCTTTCTTCTGGAGCTGGTTCATCATGGTGGTCGCAGTTCCCGGCGTCACTTCCAGCCTCTCGGCGACCTGGCCAACCGGAACCAACTCATCGTCCTGGCAATTGCCCTGGAGATTCCAAATCGCTTTGAGATAGTTTTCGACGGTGCTGGTAGGCATGTGCTGACGGGGCGAACGATAGGCAGGTTCCTTCGCTTTACGAGGGCAAAGAAAAGCCCGGACACCCTGCAGGGCATCCGGACTGTCGATTGTTTAGAAAACCGGATCGAAGGATCCGTCCAAAAACCTTAGAGCGACTTCTTCAGAGTGGAGGAAGGCTTGAAGCCCACCGACTTGGAAGCAGCAATCTTCATTGCTTCTCCGGTCTTGGGGTTACGCCCCATGCGGGCGGCACGCTTCTTGACCTCGAAGGTTCCGAAACCAATGATCTGGACTTTCTTGTCCTTTTTCACGCCCTTGGCAATGGAGTCAAGGACAGCGGCAACGGAGTCTTCCGCCTGACGCTTGGTTGCTTCTTTTCCGAGGGCTTTCTGGACAGCTTCAATAAGTTCACCTTTGTTCATAGCGGGAGAATCATCGTCATTTCAGATATTTTGTAAAGCTAAAATAAGCCTGAAACCCTTTATTTAAAGGGGTTGACGCCTCCCCTCGTTTTGTGTTGATCGCCAAACCCCCATGGTTTCTTGATCTTTTTCTGTTA
>JASFWU010000254.1:0-4534 GCA_050049035.1 Akkermansiaceae bacterium
ATGCTCGACGGCAAGCAGCGGAAGACCGCTCTCCTTGGAAAGAGTCGGGGAGAGAAGGGAAACAAAACGGTTCAACTCACCGGCAAGAAAGTTGGACTCGATGGAATCCGTGTCGGGGACATGAGCGGGGATCAGAAGGATCACGTCCGCAAGGTGCTCGCCGATCTCATGGCTCCTTACCGTGAGAAGGATGCCAGGGAAGCGATGAAGCTGGTCGAGGCGGCTGGCATGGATCATCTCCACATGGCTTTCTACAAAGACGAAAATATCGGAAACGACGAGGTCTGGGACGTCTGGCAGATCGAAGGTCCCAACATGATTTGCTACTTCCGTGGCAAGCCCCACGTCCACGCCTGGATGCACATCCGGAAGCCGGTTTAGTGAGGTCTCTGAAGTAAGTTGCAGGAAGTAGCTGGATCGGGTTCAACCATCGTTTTGGTTCTCACCGAGGCGCTTGTCCCTTTACACGATACCGGGTTTGATTCTCGAGACGATTTGTGGGCCTGAGCACCTTCGATGCACGATCGATTTTACTTTCGCCACCCCACACCAGGGCTTTGTCGATAGTGACCTCCGGATCAAGCTGCTCTATCAACTGGACACTCATCTGAAAGGATTTCTCTTTTTCGAAAAGGACGTTTCAAGACTTAAAAAGGCGATCATTTTGAAATCGAATCTTGAAAAGCCTGTGGTGGATTCGGACCTCCTGATAACGATCAGGGCTGATCAAACCCCGGACTGGGTTGAATGGAGTCTTGAATGGAAAGGTATCTATCCAACGCACCCTCTTTTTGATCCTGAAGCGAAGTCAAATGCGACACTCCAGATTGGAGGGCTAAGGGTTTTCCCTCGGACCGAAGTCCAAGCTCCGTAGTCCTGTTAGCCAAAAGACCTGCGAACTAAAGCTCGCTGAGCTCCTCGGCAAATCCCGAAGAGAGAATCGGAAAGCGACACCAGGTTTTCGGGTCGAGATTTTGATCATCGACGTGGAAGGAAACGGCGTAGCGCTCGCGCTTCCATTGATTGCGGCACCAGAGCCGGTAGAACTTTTTCGTCCAGTCGATCAGCTCTTCTTCGGAAAACCCGGGATAGGCTTGTCGGATCACCTCCAGCGCGGCTTTGGGGCCTTTTTTGTCCCGAATGGCGGCACGTTCCAGCATGTCGAGAACCTGGTAGGGCATGAGGTCATTTTCGTCCGTTTGTTTCTCACTCTGCGGGCGAAGTTCGGCCGTCGGATTTTGCACGTTGATGTGCGAAAGAGCGGGGATGGCGGGAGATTCTGGAAGTCCCGTGGTTTCCATGAATCGAAGCCACTGACGCAGGTAGTGTTTGTCGATTCCAGCGATGGGGCTGAGCCCACCCGAGGTGTCTCCATCCATGGTGGCGTAACCGACGGCTGCTTCGGAGCGGTTGGAGGTCGCGAGGAGGAGGGCGTTCCTTAGATTGGCAAACATCCAGATGCCGGGAGCACGGACGCGGGCCTGGATGTTTTGGCGCGTGATGTCGTCCTGTTCCCAGGAAAGCGGTCTTCCCAGTACGGATTCAATCGTACTTTCATAACCTTCCACCAGAGCGTCGACTTCCCACTCGGCGAACTCGCAGCCGATTGCTCCGGCAACCGCACGAGCTGCTTCCCGTGTTGTGTCCCCGGAATTTATCGTTCCCTGGTAAGCACAGAACAAAAGAAGCCTCATCCAGTCGTTCGTGTCCTCGGGTAAATCGAGATGAGGGAGCTTCTTCCGCACGCCATCCTTGCCCAGCTCATGCAAGGCAAGATCGAGCATGATTTTGACAAAGGTGGAAACGGCGGCCGAGTCGGCACCTCCGCTCAGCGAGACCACAAATCCGCCTGACCACGATTTACGGAGATAATCGAAGTAGGCGAGTGCCATGGCACGGGTGAATTCCTCGTCTTTCGACATCGGGGGCACGGGCTCGTTTCCGTCGTGTCGGGTGACCGCGGGCCAGTCGAAGGGAAGTTCGATCTCGGAAAGTCCCTCGACATCGATCTGCCGGCTCACCGTGCGGGCCTGGTGGAGCCGATTACGCTCGATATCGATTGTGGTGTGGACCAAGGTGACATCTTCGAAGGAAAAGCGGTGGCCTTCAGCCACGATCCGGCCGGCCGAGGCAATGAGTCCGCCGCCATCGTAGATCGCGCGACCGGCTTCGTTTCCGAGAAGGTTGGCGTAAACGTAGGCCGAGCCGAAAGCCCGGGAACCCTCGAGGACGAACTGTTCGCGAACCTCCTGTTTGGCGAACGCGAAATGAGAGGCTGAAGGATTGAGGATGATGTCGACGCCGCTGCCGGCGAAGAGTCGTCCGGGTCGATCGGCCACCCAGGCGTCCTCGCAAACTTCCAGGCCAATGCGAATGCCGTCGAGCTTAAAAATGGGATCCCCGATGGGCAGGTGGAGATCGCCAAACTTGTCGGTAACGATCACTCCTTCCGGCCAGGCGTGAAACCATCGGGGTTCGTAATGAAGTCCGTCGCCGGCGAGATTCTTCTTAGCCACCAGTCCGATGATTTCGCTATCCGAAACGACTGCGACCGCGTTGTAGACGGCATTCTTCACCCAGACGGGCAGGCCTACGGCCACAACCATGCCGGAAGTTTCAGGAACGATTTGGGTGAGACTGTCCCAGGCGCGCTCGGCGAGTTCCTGGGAGAGGAACTGGTCCTCGCAACCATAGCCGGTGATGGCGAGCTCGGGCAGGCACAGCACGGAAACATCCGCTTCACGGGCCTGCGAGATTGCCTCGAGAATACGCGCGCGGTTCCCCGCCCAATCGAGGGGAATCTGATTGAGGCATCCCGCGGCAACTCGTATCGTCCTGCAGCTCACGCTTAAGATCTAAAGGATGTCTTCGAAAATCCAACAGCCAAGTTTTGACGAGAAGTCACCCGCCGATGTCCGGGAGGAGTGGATTCGCAGTGCCGAAGTGATTTTAGGCCTGGGTAAGGGACATATGGGGGTGATCGGCTTCCTTCAGTCAAAAGGTCTTCCTCCGGAGAAAGCCAAAGCCGTTTCCTACGATATTTTTGACGAGGCCAAACGGCGAATCATGAAGTCACAAAGATGGTATCGCCTTCTTGCCAGGATCCTCATAATCATGGGGTTTGTGACGATGGTCGGAGGAGTGATTTTGTTTTGGCTCCGAGCTGCCTTCATTGGAGGGATTCCGATGATCGGAGGGGTGATGCTCCTCGGAAAACTGGTGAATCCGAGCCGCCTTCCGGAGGACCCGAAGGAATCGAAATCATGATTGCTTTTGAGTGGGCTCGTTGGATGATCGGGTATGCGATTTTTGGCGGGGATAACGGTCTTTCTTGCGTTGGTCACGGGGGCTCTGGTAGCTGGTCCGGTGGTGCCTGGTCTTCACGGGAAACATCCGCTTGACGAGGCAGGCAAGGGCCGGGTCTTGGTTTCGGAGTTGCGCTGTGCGGCCTGTCACGAGGGCATTGCCGGTGAAATGAAATCGGCGCCTGATCTTCGCGAAGCCGGGTCCCGCTTGTCGGGTGACTATCTGCGGAGGTATCTGGCCAACCCTCATGCCGTCCATCCGGGGACGACGATGCCCGACGTTTTGGTGGGCCTTTCACCTGACGAAAAAGCCAAGGTCAGCGAGACCCTCAGTCATTATCTTGGGTCATTGGTGGCTCCCAAAAAGACTGAGGTGGTCAAAGGCGATTTAAAGCGTGGTCATGAGATCTACCACGAGGTGGGTTGCGTGGCGTGTCACTCACCTCGAAATGCCGATGGAAAAGAGCTCAAGTCATCAGGCGTGGTTTCGCTCGCGCATGTCGGAGGAAAGTACCACGAAGGCGAACTCGCCAGGTTTCTTATGGATCCGCTCGCGGTGAGGCCGTCGGGTCGAATGCCCAACATGAAGCTAACCACGGGCGATGCTGCCGCGCTCGAAGCTTATCTCGGAGGTGGTCGCAAGATGATTCGCGATCAGGCCACTCCCGAGCAGATTGCCCTCGGGAAGGCAAACTTCGAAAAATACAACTGTGTCTCGTGCCACGACATGGGGGAGTCAAAGCCAGCCCCGGGTCCTGCTCTCAAAGACCTCAAGCTCGATGCCGGTTGCCTGACCGGCAAAGGGGTCGACTACCAACTCGGAGAGAACCAGGTGAAAGAGATCAAGGCCGCACTTGCCAAGCCGGTGGTTCTCGATCGGACGGCGAAGATCGAAGCCAAACTCACCCAGCTCAATTGCATTGCCTGCCACTCCCGTGATGCCTTTGGCGGAGTTTCGAATGATCTGGATGAGTTTTTCCATACCACGGAGGAAGCACTGGGTGATGCCGCCCGGATTCCACCTCCATTGACGAAGGTGGGAGGAAAGCTGCGGCCGGAGTGGTTGGGGAAGGTTCTTTATGAAGGCATGTCGGTGAGGCCCTACATGAAAACGCGCATGCCGCAGTATGGTCGCAAGGCTCTGGATGGTATTGGCGCATTCCTGGCGGAAGAGGACAAGGTGCCACCGGTTGAGTTGCCGCCGCCGAATCGTCAGGAACGGCCCATGG
>JASFWU010000008.1:0-19979 GCA_050049035.1 Akkermansiaceae bacterium
GCCGCAACCGCCGAAATTTCGGACTATTCCGGCCTGATGTCCGACGAAAACGGGGGAGAAGAAATTGACGAGGTCGCAGTGTCCGGCGATCAGGAGTATGGTGCCGGACAGATCGATAAGCTGGAGGGTCTCGATGCGGTCAGGAAGCGCCCCGGAATGTATATCGGCGACCCCGATGAACGGGGTCTTCACCACTGTGTTTTTGAGGTTCTCGACAACTCGATCGATGAGCATTTGGCCGGCTTTTGCCAAACCATTGATATCTCCATCAACGAAGACGGGTCCTGTTCGGTGGCTGACGATGGCCGGGGGATTCCGGTCGATATGCATCCCAAGTTCGGGATCCCGGCGGTCGAGCTTGTCCTGACCAGTCTCCATGCCGGGGGAAAATTCGGACAAGGTGCCTACAAGTATTCCGGTGGCCTGCACGGGGTGGGAGCCAAGTGTGTGAATGCCCTCTCCGATTGGTTTGTGGCCCAAGTGAAGCGAGAGGGTAAACTTCACGAGATCACCTTTGAGAGGGGTAAGACAACCAAGGAGCTTGCGGTCGTCGGTGAAGTGGATGCCGGTGTGACCGGAACCACCATTACCTTCTATCCAGATGCCACCATCTTTACCGATACCATCGAGTTCAAGTTTGAACGCTTGTCCAAGCGACTGCGCGAACTCGCTTTCCTGAATCCCGGGCTCACCATTCACCTTGAAGACCGGCGACCCGAGTCCGCTCAAAAGGAGTCGTTCTTTTATGCCAGGGGAATTGAGGAATTCGTCGAACAGCTCGGAGAGAACAAGACGCTGGTCCACGAAGAACCCGTGGTGCTTCGCGGTAAGCGCAAAGTGGAGATCGATTATGACGGCAAGGTGATGGAGGACGACGTCTTTGTGGATGTCGTTTTTCAATACAACGACTCTTACAACGATCAGATCCTTTGTTTCGCAAACTCGATTCCCAATGCAGATGGCGGAACTCATCTCACAGGGTTCAGGGGTTCACTGACTCGATCGATCAACCAATACGCCAAGGCCAACAAAATTCTCAAAGACAAGGACCCCGCTTTGAGTGGTGACGATGTCCGCGAGGGGATCGTTTGTGTCATCAGCGTGAAGATGCCCAACCCGCGTTTCAGTTCACAAACCAAGGACAAGTTGGTGAACACCGAGATCGAAGGGGTAGTGGGTTCGGTGGTCTACGAGGGGCTTCAAAACTACTTCGAGGAAAATCCCAACCTCGCCAAGACCATCATCGATAAGGCGGTGAATGCTGCAAGGGCCCGCGAGGCTGCCCGAAAGGCGCGTGAGACAGTGCGCAAATCGGTGATGTCGGGGGGAGGGCTTCCCGGGAAGCTTGCCGATTGCTCCGAGCGCGATCCGGCCAAGTCTGAAATCTTTATTGTTGAGGGTGACTCCGCCGGTGGTTCCGCCAAGTCGGGACGCGACCGGACGACGCAAGCCATTCTCCCGCTTCGTGGTAAGGTCATCAATGTCGAGAAGGCCAGATTACATCGCGCTCTTCAAAATAAGGAAATCCAAGCCATGATCACGGCGATTGGCGCGGGGATTGGAGACGGGGATCAGGAAGGCGCATTCGACATCGGGAAGGTTCGCTACCACAAGGTCATCATCATGACGGATGCCGACGTTGATGGAGCCCACATCCGGACACTTCTGTTGACTTTCTTCTGCCGGCACATGCCCGAATTGGTGAAAGCCGGTTACCTCTACATCGCCCAGCCACCGCTTTACAAGATCACCCGTAAGAAGCGTGAGGAGTATGTCGCGGATGATGCCGCGATGGACAAGATTCTCATTGAGTTGGGGTCAGACGATGTCGTTTTGAGGCAACCGGGCGATGGTGCATCCGTTGAATCTGATTTGCTTCAAAGTGTCTTGGCGACTCTTGCCAGGCTTCAGAGTTTTGTGCGAACTCTCGAAGGACACGGAGGGAAATTTAAGGACCTTCTTGCAGCCCGCGATGGAAACCAATTGCCGACTTACATGATTCGCGTGAGGACCGGTAACGAGGAAGAGGTCTACTACTTCAAAAGTGAGGAAGAGGTCCGCGCTTTCGCCGCCGAAAACCGGGACTTGCGGCTCTTTGGCGAAGAAATCACGGAAGAGGAGGAAGCCGAGTTTAAACAGAAATTCGAAGGCAAGATGCGGCGGGCCGTGCGGCGGGAACTGGGTGAAGCGATCGGAATCTCCAAGCTGCTGGAGCGCCTCGGCGAATTCGGGGTGAAAAGCGAGCCCTTCTTTTCGGACGATGAGCCGATCTACGAGCTGGTCGAAGGCGAAGGAGATGGCGAGGTCATCACTCCGGTCTTCAGTTTGTTTGAAATCCTCGGCCGGGTTCTTGAGATCGGGAAGAAAGGAATGCGCATCCAGCGATTCAAGGGCCTTGGTGAGATGAATGCCAAGGAACTCTACTCCACCACGATGGATAAGGAGACCCGACAGCTTCTCCGGGTGCAATTTGACGAAGAGAACAAGATCGAAGCGGAAACCATGTTCGATGTCCTGATGGGGGATGTGGTGGAGCCGCGGAAGCGCTTCATCGAAGACAACGCGCTCAACGTGCAGAACCTCGACGTCTAACGCCAACTTTAGAGATTTTCCATGTCAGACGATTCCAACGAACCAAAGAATCTTCGCGATCCAATTGAGTCCATCAATGTGGCCGACGAGATGTCGAAGTCCTTTTTGGACTATTCGATGTCGGTCATCATTTCCCGGGCTCTCCCTGATGCCCGGGATGGCTTGAAACCCTCGCAGCGTCGCTTGCTCTACGCGATGCATCATGACCTGTCACTGTCCGCATCGAAGGCACATCTCAAGTGCGCCCGTATTGTGGGTGAGACCATGGGTAAGTATCACCCGCACGGTGATGGGGCAATTTATCCCACCTTGGTGAACATGGCCCAGCCGTGGACGATGAGGGAGACTCTCGTCGATGGACAAGGGAACTTTGGTTCGGTGGAAGGCGATGCTCCGGCAGCGATGCGATACACCGAGGCCCGCCTGACGCACATGGGCTCGGCCATGATGACCGACCTCGAGAAAGAGACTGTCGATCATCAAGCCACGTACGATGAAAACAGCAAGGAGCCTGTCGTCTTGCCGGCAGCCATTCCCAATTTGCTGGTCAATGGCGGAACGGGAATCGCGGTGGGAATGGCCACCAATATTCCTTCCCACAACATGGGTGAGGTGATCGACGGGGTTTGTGCCCGCATCGATAATCCATACATCACGGTCGATGAGATGAAGGAGTTCATCAAAGGCCCCGACTTCGCCTCTGCTTGTGAGATCCGAGGATACAAGGGCATCGACAGCTACTTCAAGACCGGCCGCGGCAGCATCAAGATGCGCGGCGTGATGGAGGTGGAGGAAAGTAATACCGGAGCCACCAAGATCATCATCCGGCAGGTGCCTCATGGGGTTAACCGGGCTACCCTTCAAGTGCGAATTGCAGAATTGGTCCGCGAGAAAGTGCTTCTCGATATTTCGGGAATGCGTGACCTTTCGGCGGACGACACCTGCATTGAGATCACTCTCAAGCGGGATGCCCGTCCGCAGGTCGTGGTCAACCAGCTCTTTAAGTTGACCGCGATGGAAACCTCCTTCGGGGTGAACATGCTGGCCATTCACGAGCGCCGACCCAAGCAGCTCGGCTTGATGGATGCCCTCGATGCCTTCATCGAGCATCGACGCGAGGTGGTGATCCGCCGGACCCGCTTCCTTCTTCGTAAAGCCGAAGAGCGGGCCGAAAATCTCGAAGCTTACCTCCTCGCGCTCGGCCATCTCGATGACTTCATCAAGATGATTCGTGATTCCAAGAATCGCGATGAGGCCCGTCAGAAGATCAAGGCTTATCATTTCGATCTGCCCGTTGCGCAGGCTCTTGGGATTCTCATCCGAAGCCAGCCAAGTATTGTTGGCGAAAAATACATTTTCACCGATCGCCAGGTGAACGCCATTCTTGAGCTGCGTCTTTACCAGCTCACCGCGATGGAGCAGGACAAGATCAAGGCGGAATACGATGCCATTCTTGAGGAGATCAAAGATTACCTCGACATCCTGGCCCGCGAAGAGCGTGTCCTGGCGATTATCAAGGATGAGCTTCTCGAAATCAAAGAGAAGTATGCCACCCCACGACGCTGCCCCATCCTTCCCGATGAAGGGGAGATTGCGATGGAGGACCTCATTTCCAACGACGGGATGATCGTGACCTTGAGCAACCGTGGTTACATCAAGCGAACTGCTGCCAGCGAATTCCGCGTTCAGGCCCGAGGAGGTAAGGGGGTGAAAGGGATGCAGACTCAGAAGGCTGCTGATGAGGAGGAGGCCAATGACTTTGTAGAGCACCTCTTCACGGCGCAGGCCCATGACTACCTCATGTTCTTCACCAACACCGGACGTGTTTATGTGGAGCGGGTCTTCGGATTGCCGGAAGGATCACGGGCTTCCAAAGGGCGAAGCATCAAGAACGTTCTCGACCTTCAACCTGAGGAGGAGATCGCTGCCGTTCTTCGATTGGAATACACCACCGATGAGGAATCCGGCGAAGACATCACCTTCCGCGAAGATGCCGGGAATGTCTTCTTCGCAACGCGGTCGGGCAAGGTCAAGAAGACCAGCCTCTACGACTTTAAGAACTACCGCAAAGCCGGGACCATCGCGATCAAACTGGATGAAGGAAATGAACTGATTGGCGTTCGCCTGACCTCCGGGAAGGACGATGTCATGCTGGTCACGAGTCGCGGCATGAGCATTCGCTTTAACGAATCCCAGGCCCGCACGATGGGCCGGAATTCGGCCGGGGTTCGTGGCATCAATCCGCGTGAGGGTGACTTCGTGGTTGGGTTGGCCGTGGTCAATGATGACGCCCGTCTCTTGGTGGCTTCCGAGAATGGACTCGGGAAGCGCACTCCCTTTGGCGACTATTCCGCCAAAAATCGCGGTGGCATTGGCATGCTCACCATGAAGTGCACCGAGAAAACCGGTGCGGTCGTCGGCAGTCTTGCGGTTGATGATGCTGACGAACTGATGTTGATGACCAACGGTGGCCAAAGCATCCGGATTCGGGTGTCCGAAGTTCGCGAAACCGGCCGGAATGCCCAAGGGGTCAAGCTGGTCACGCTCAACGACGGTGAAAAACTTCAAGCCGTGGCCCGGGTCATGCCCGACGAGGACTCTGCCGATGAGGAAGGGGAAGACGTCGAGGAAGAAGAAACCGCCGGCGAGGAATCTGAATCCTAGGATCGATCGATAAGGCTACGCGATGATGTCGTGCACAATTTTGCCGTGCACGTCGGTCAGGCGGAAGTCGCGACCGGAATAGCGATAAGTCAGCTTCTCGTGATCGAGCCCGAGGAGGTGCAGCATGGTGGCATGGAGGTCGTGGACGTGGACCTTGTTCTCCACGGCTGCGAAACCAAACTCATCGGTCGCTCCATAAGTCATGCCGCCTTTCACTCCGCCTCCGGCGAGCCAGACCGAGAAGCCATGATGGTTGTGGTCGCGACCATTGGACCCTTCTGAGACGGGAGTTCGCCCAAATTCTCCACCCCACAGAACAAGTGTGTCTTCGAGCAAGCCTCGTGATTTGAGATCGCGAAGCAAGCCTGCGATGGCCTGGTCGCTGGTTTGAGCCTTGGAACGATGGCCTTTCTCAATGTTGCCGTGATCGTCCCAAGGTTGTCCGTTTCCGAAATAGACCTGAACCATGCGCACGCCACGCTCGACCAGTCGTCGGGCCGCAAGGCACGAGTCGGCAAACTGGCCCTTACCGTAAAGCTCGCGCGTGGCCTTGGTTTCGCGGCTGATGTCGAAGGCTTCCTGTGCTTCTGTTTGCATGCGGAAGGCAATCTCAAGCGATTGAATCCGCGATTCCAGCTGGTCGTCGCCATTCCGTTGCTCAAGGTGGATTTGGTTGATCCGGTTGATGAGATCGAGCTGCTGTCGCTGGGTGGTGGGAGTGAGGTGGGTGTTGCTGATGTTATCAACGATGCGCTTTGGATCGAGCTTGTTGATGTGGCAGCCCTGGAAGATGCCGGGGAGGAACCCGTTGCTCCAGAGTTGCGGGCCAACCACTGGTTTGCCAGGGCAAAGGACGACGAAGCCGGGAAGGTTTTGGTTTTCCGAGCCGAGGCCGTAGCATAGCCACGACCCCATGCTGGGGCGGATGGGTTGCGTGATGCCCGAGTTCATCATGAGCAGGGAAGGCTCATGATTGGGAACATCGGTGTGCATTGAGCGAATGACGCAGATGTCATCGATGCATTTGGCGACCTCGGGGAAAATCTCGCTCACGGGAATTCCCGACTCTCCCGATTGCTTGAACTTGAAAGGCGATTTGAAAAGCCCACCGGTGCGGCGTTCCGTTTTCTTCTCTGCTCCGGGAGGTTTCTGGCCGTGGTATTTTTCGAGAGCGGGCTTGGGATCGAAAGTGTCAACCTGCGACGGACCACCATTCATAAAGAGGTGAATGATACGTTTGGCCTTTGGTTGGAAGTGAGGGGCTTTTGGAAGGAGAGGGGATTCGGCTGCCGAGGCCGATTGGTCGGCCAGCACTCCGGCGAGACCGAGCGAAGCAAATCCACCGCCCGCTTTCCTGAAGAGGTCACGTCGGCTGATCGAAGGAAAAGTATTTTCGGAATGAGGCATGCCGGGGCTGTGTTAATCAAGATACATCAGTTCGTTGCTGGCGAGGATCGCCTGACAGTATTGCTGCCAACGGGAAAGCTTGTCGTCTTTCTGATCCTCGGTCGTGAGAAAGGAACGGGCAACGCCAAGTTCTTCGGTGGAAGGGTCGCGACCAAAGGCCAGTTGATGAGCGAGGGTCACGCGTTCGTCGAGCTCCTTGCGTTCTTCTTCCACCCGCTTGGCGAAGGCCTTCGCTTGATCGATGATCAAAGGGCTGTTGAGGACGAAGAGCTGTTGCTGGGGAACAGTGGTTTCGGTCCGTTTGGCCGCCGAGACATTGGCATCGGGGAAGTCAAAGATGCGTAACATGCCATCGAGCTGGTGACGGCTGATGCTGGCGTAAACAGTTCGGCGGTTGTTGTTGCGCTTCAGATCCAAGGTCGGTCCACCCATCGTGCGGTCGAGGTTTCCTGAAACCGCAAGGAGGGTGTCGCGCCATGCTTCGATCTCGAGACGACGCCGGTTAAAGCGCCAGCGCAATCGATTGTCGGGGTCCTTTTCGCGGTTGGCGGAGTTTCCTTCGCTGGAGAGTTGATAGGTCGCCGAGTTGAGAATCTGGTGGTGAAGCCATTTGAGTGACCAACCGTTTTCAATGAACTGTCCGGTCAACCAATCGAGGAGCTCGGGGTGGGTGGGGGCGTCGCCCAGAACTCCGAAGTTACTCGCGGTGCCGACCAGTCCTTTTCCGAAGTGCCATTGCCAGACCCGGTTGACGATGACGCGCGCGGTCAACGGGTTGTCTCGATCGGCGATCTCATTGGCCAGATCGAGACGGGTGTAGTTTTTCTTTTTCGCTTCTTCGGGATCAGTGGGACGGGGTTCGCTGGAGATGAGCTCGAGGTTCCCGCGGGCCACCCAATCGCCCTTGGTAGCGGGGTTGCCGCGAAGGTAGACCTGCATGGCCCGACCGCCTCCCTGAATGCCGTGGGAAACCGGATACTTCGGAAGTGCCTTTTTGCGAAGGGTTTCCAGCTCGGCTTCATCTTTCCCACACTGGGCAAGCTGCTGCTCATCAAGGAACATCTTCTGCGTCTCCTTTTCCGGGGCGTAAAAGGGGGCGTGTCCGTCGAACCAGAGGTTCTTGAGAATCCGTTGCTCTTCCTTGGTCAGCTTGCGCATCACCCTGTTGAGCCGGTCCTCCTCGTTCCGGGCTTTCGCCAGTTCCTCCTGGATCTCGTCCTCCATTTTGGAAAAGGCCGCGCCAGCTTCGTTGGTGAGCGACTGCATTTGATCGGCAAGGGAGGCGATGTCTTGTGGAATCTTCAGGTCCCCAGGGCTTTTGATCTTGTCGGTCTTGATGGTGACATTGTGCCAGGTTTTCAACTCCGGGAAGCGCTTGAAGAGATTGTCCTTTTTGTTGGGGTCGAGGAGATCCTGAAAGCGTCTTGCAAAGTAAGGATGAATGGCGGCTTCGCGACAGTAGTCCTCGAAGGAAAACTTCACGCCTTTTGATCGGGCGTAGGCCAATCGCCATCCCTCACGGAAATATCGGCCCACTTCGTCGAGGTGTTGGCGTCCCACTTTTTTGCCGATACCGCGAAGGTAGTTCCGCAACTCTGATTCCTTGTCCTTGATGACCTTTTGATCGGCCTGGTAGGCCTTGACGGTTTCCTCAGAAGCCAGCGGGATTTCGGCATACCGTCGGCCCTGGAAGATGCCCGCGAGGGCGTAGTAGTCCTTGATCGAAATGGGATCGAACTTGTGGTCATGGCACCGGGCACAGGAAACGGTCAGGCCCATGAATCCCCGGGTCAGGGTGTCAATGGTGTCGTCGAGCTCGTCGGCCTCGGCTTTGGCCTTGTCCGAGTTTTTGTAATACTGCGCGCCCAGTCCCAGAAAACCGAGTCCCGCAAACTGCTGGAAAGGATCATCCGACTTCGGTTCGAGAAGATCGCCGGCCAATTGGAGTTTGATGAATTGATCAAAGGGGAGGTCTTCGTTGAGCATGCGAATGACCCAGTCGCGGTATTGATGAGCGTTGGCTCGTTTCTTCACGCCAAAGGTATGAGCCTGATCCTCGGCGTAGCGGGCGACGTCGAGCCAGTGGCGTCCCCATCGTTCGCCGTAGTGAGGCGACTGGAGAAGGCGGTCAACAAGTTCGGCAACCGCGGCCTTTTCGTCTTTGGCCGAAGCCGTGAGAAACTCCTGAACTTCCTCCGGAGTGGGGGGCAGGCCGAGAAGGTCGAAATAGATCCGTCGAACGAGAATTCGGGCCGGGGCGCGGTCTACCGGAACGAGCGCTTCATTTTCGAGGCGATGAAGGATGAAGTGATCGAGTTTGGTTTGCACCCAGTCCGGCTTGGCGACCTCGGGAGGAGTGACATTTTGAAGTGGTTGAAAGGCCCAGTGGTCGAGGGCCTCCACTTTCTTCGATTCTTCAAGAACAGCCGGTGGTTTGTCCCGGGGATCGGTGGCTCCGTCGTCGATCCATTTGACGAAGTCCGCAATGACATCATCCGGTAAAGCTCCATTGGGAGGCATTTCCGGTCCCTTCTGTTGCAGGGCCTTGATGAGAAGGCTTTCCTTGGCGTTCCCCGGAATGACCGCCGGTCCGGTATCGCCTCCCTTGCGCATGCCCTCTCTCGAATCGAGAAAAAGCCCGGCCTTCAGTTTGCCCTTGTTGGCCGTTTCCACCGAGTGGCATTCGTAGCAATGATTGACCAAAACAGGTCGGATTTTGCTTTCAAAGAATTCCACCTCGGCTGACGGAGCCGCCGCCGCCGATCCAGCCGTGAGAACGGCGAGAATGACGGCGAGCTTCAAGGGCGGGGTCATCGAAATCAGTGCGGTGGTGCTTGGCCAAACGGCCGGCGGGAGGCACCGATCTCTACGGAAAATCCCTTCTAATCTATCATCGAGAGAGTCCGTGATTGGACCTCCAGATGATCTTCATTTGGCAGGAATGACGCGAATGTCCCGGGGATCGGTCAGCTTCACCGTTCCGAGGTCGTGTTCCTTGTTGTCGCTGTCCAAATAGACAACTTTGTAGGTCCCTTCGGGGTAGCTCGAGAGATCGAGGGGTTTGGGAGCGGTGCTGATCCCTTTTTCGATGACCGAGGTGACGAGAGTGAGCTGGATCTTGTTTCCGTTTCGCTTGTGGATCACTTTCCGCACTCCCATTCCCGAGTTGATCATGGTCGGTTTGACCGTGACTTTGCGGGTTCCGGAGACATCGCAATTGATGACAAGACTTTGGTGGTGAGAGGCGACTGTCATCCCGCCGACGCTTTGGATGAAGGACCAATCCCGCTTCTTCTGGGTCAGAAAACCGGGTCCGATGGCGAAAGCAATGGAGGAAACAACGAGGAGGAGAACAGTGATTTTTGTTTTCATGGTCCGGGGACGATATGCTGCAATTCCAAGACCTATCAAATCGATCACTTGAATGCGAGCATTGATGCGGACGATGAAACAAGTTGCGTCAGGGCTTTTCGGGCGGAGCGCTGATGTAAACCCAGTAGTCGGTGTAGGGCGATCCCGGGACCCTCGCATGAGCCACCCCAAAGCGAGTGTGGTCCAAAAAAAAGCCGGTGAGGCCGAGGATATGACGGCGATGCTTGGGGGAGTTTAGCCAGCGTTCGCAGGTTTTGTCGGGATCAATGTCGCCAGCAATGAGGGACTCGACTTGATCGGATGCTCTGAAGGCGGTCCATTTAATGGGGAGTTTGTATCCGCTTTGGGTGACGTGATAGTTGGGACCATTTCCATCCGGATCCACATTCCCAAAATAACCGCGTCGTCCCATATCAGCAGCGCGCTTGCGGGCGGCCCGATGAAGTCGTGCATCCCAGACAAGGGTAGAATGGCGCTGTTCTGAATCACCCCGGATCAGCGCGGCCATCCGGCGTTCTTGTGCACTTCCACCATCGCCGGGCATAGGGCGGGGGACTCTGGTTTTGGGTCCTGATCCACCCGATCCACACGAGACCAAGAGGCCGAACACCACCGGCAACTGGAGGAGGAATCTCCGCACGCGGAACCGGGGGCGCTAGTCCTTCAACTTGGCCAGCTTACGCGCCTTGGCAACACTGGCCTTGTCGAGTTGTTTGGCGGTGGCGCGGATCGTTTTTCCGGCAGCCGTTTGGAAGATGTAGATGGTGTTGTCTTCAACTCCCACCAGCTTGGCTTTGATTTCGGTGCCAACGGAACTTTTCCAGGAATCGATGACCGTTCCTTCCACCTTCACCACGACCGGGGCTTTCCCTCCGTTTCTGAAGGTTCCTTCCTTCTTCGCCTTGTTGATGAGATCTTTGGCCGGCTTGAAGATGGTGCCATATTTTTGACTCTTCATGGCCGGGTAGTCGTAGCGTCCGAAGCTCCCGACGATGGCCGGGTCGGTGAAGATCACGATGGGAGTGGCCGCTCCGCCGGTGCGGTAGGCCGTCTTGATTTTATCGGGAAGCCCGGCGGTTTCCGAGATGTCGACCACGATGCTCTTGGAAAACCCGAGGACTGCTTTGCTGGCCGACAGACTGACGGCTCCAGGGCAGGCTTTTCAAGTCGGGGTGGCGTTTTTGTCGACGATGACAAAGGCGAGCGGCTGTTTGGCGGCCGCTGCCTTCTTCTGGGCCTCTTCGAGCTGGCCCAGATTAAACGAACCCCGGGGGATATCGAAGGCTGCCGCCATCGAACAGGCGGCGAGGAACATGGTGACGGTGCGGATCATACTTGAAATGATACCGCTTTGCGGGGATGCGACAAGCTCGCTTTAGCGGGAAGCGACTTCCCGTCCGTTGATCTTGAGATCGTGGATGGACCAATAGAGACCGCTGGCTCGCTTGGTTTGGGTGATTCGCAAAAAGCGGGCCTTGGTGGTGGAGAAGGGGATCTTGGTCACGCTCGAGCTCCCATCGCCTTGAGCGAGAGGTTTGCTCCAGGTTTTGCCATCGAGGGACGCCTCGACCTTGTAGCCGCGCGGGTAGTCGCGGGTGGAGTTTCCGGCATCGAGAGTGATTTGTGAGACTTCGGCGGTTTTTGGGAGCTCAATTTGGACCCACATTCCCGGGGTTTGCGGAGTGTCGGTGGTGTAACGGGAGCCGAGATCGCCATCGACACATCCTTTGAGGTGTGAGGCGCCGTGACTCGCGGTGAGCTTCCAGTTCTTGTGGTTGGTCAACAGGGGAGGGAAGAGTTTTTCGATCTCCTGTTGAGTCCACGGGGATTTCCGCGCCGCGTGTTTCTTACGAAGGTTGGCCACGTGTTCCTTGGTGGTGACATTGCCTTTGTTACCAAAGGAGTTGCGTATGTAGGTGGTGATGTCGGCGATCCATTGATCGTCGTTGGTGGCCATCGAAACCATCAGGCCTTCGTACTTTTTCCCGTCGAGATCTCCGGTGAGACCGTGCAAGAGAGTAAGGATGGCCGAGTCGTCCCGGTCGGCAAGACGCGGGTTGTTGATGAAGGAAGGAGCCAGCTTGTGCCCCGGGTTGCCAGGCATGGGCGCGCCTTTTCCATCCCCACCGTGACAGGAAAAGCAGAGTTGCTGGTAGATCGTCTTGCCGTGATTCATCGCTTTGGCCAGTTGCTTGTTTCGCTTGGCTTGTTCACGGGCGCGGGCACGGTCGGCGAGGACGTCCTTTTGGGCTTTCTGAAGGTGGGACACCACCGGGTTGTCTCCGGCACCGGCAAGGAGCTTGTCCCGAAGGGCAATCAAGGCAGGGTCGCTTGCTCCCGAGAAGTTGAGCGAGTTGATGGTCTGGAGCATCATCTCGGGATCTTTTGAGACATGCTTGGAAGAGGTCAGGGCTTTCACGACAGTCGCGGTTCCTTTGGCGAGTTCGGGCTCGGCGACACGAACGGCATTGGTGCGGACGAGGCTCGAGGAGTCGGCGAGGGCCGCAGTGATGAGAGCGGGTGAAGCCTTGCCCATTCCCTCAAGGGTCCAGAGCGCGTGGAGACGACCCAGCTCGCTTTTACCTTTGAGCGCAAGGGCTTCGAGTTGGCTCACGACGCTTTCGCGGTCTTTGCGCAAGATGATGAGCTTTTGCGCGGTGTCACGCCACCATCCGTTCGGGTGGGAAAGGTGCGCGACGAGCTCGGCGGTCGTTTCGTCGAGCATGCGGGGCTGCTTGTCGGGACGGAAGGTCTTGTGAGTGAGGCGATAAATGCGGCCGTGCTGGATGTTCTGATCGAGTCCCCATTTATCGATGACCTTGCGGAGATAGGAGCCTTTGCGGGTCCAGTTTCCCTGCTGGATGATCCCGCGGTGCATGTCGATGATCATCATCGCGCCGTCGGGTGAGGTGGTGGCCCAGAGCGGACGGAAGTTGATATCGCTGGTGCGGATGAACTCGGATCCCGGGTAGGCATTGGAGAGGACGGTCATGCCGTTTTCCCGGTCGACCTTGGCGCGACGGATCAGGCGCCCCACCGGTTCGGGAATGAGAAGGTCACCTTTGAGATCAGCGGGGAGACGGTCGCCGCGGTAGACACCCTGTCCGGCGCATCCGGTGAAATTGTTCAGGCCTCCGCGCTTGTTGACGCGTCGCTTGCCGCCTTGGACGTCTGGAACATCGGCAATTGGGAAGACTTCACGAAAGCCGCTGGCTTCCTGTCCGCTCAGGTTGAGCGCGCCGTAGGCGATGGGTTGCTGGAAGTAAAAAGCCGGTTTTTCGCCGCCGGCAGCAGAGTAGTAAATCCGTCCGGCATCATCGCGTCCGAGGCCCCACTGTCCGCCGCCGCGAGGAATCTGTTGGACCTCCAGCTTGCCGTCGGTGAAGCGGTAGCGCTTGTTTTCGTAAGTGAGGTAAATCCAGTTATCGAGGTTCCAGATCAGGCCGGAGGGTTGGTGCTCCATGTTGCCGCCACGACGTCCGCCCTCGTAAATTTTGACCTTTTCGTCAGCCACGCCGTCTTTGTCGGTATCGCGGTAGGTCCAGAGATCGAGGGTGTTGGTCACGCCCACCATGATGCGATCATCGAGGGGCAGAACCATGCGGGGGAGGAGGAGGTTGTCAATGAAGACGCTGTGTTTGTCGTAAACGCCGTCGCCATCGGTATCCTCGTGACGGGAAATCCGGGACTTGGGGGTTTGCTCCTGGGAGGCGTCGGCATCCTGCATGTAGGTGCGCATTTCCACGACATAGAGGGCTCCGTTTCCATCCCAGGCCATCGCAACCGGCTCGTGGATATGCGGGTCGGCGAGAACGAGATCGAGTCCGTATCCGTCCTGAAGTTCAATCGACTTTTGGGCGGCCTCGTGGGAGAGAAATCCTTTCTGGTAAATGGTATCGCCGGGTTCGGCAAGAAGGGGAGAGGTAAGCAGGAGAGGAAGAAAGCGTTTCATGTCGTTTGGTGAGCGAAACATACGATCGGGGGAGGTGGCAATTTTCAAGTTTGCGGGCTGGTGCCGGGGGACCACTGGAGCCAACCTTGCAAGGTGACGCTCGAGATCTCCACCCCAGCCTTGTTATTTCCGGCGGTCAGTCTTCTGTTTCTCTCTTACACCAATCGTTTCCTTCATTTGGCGGCTTTGGTCCGGACCTTGCACGGGGAGTGGGAGAAAGAGCGCCTTGAGTCAGCCAGAGTCCAGATCGACAATCTCAGGCGACGCCTTTTTCTGATCCGGTGGATGCAGTTGCTGGGTGCCATCAGTCTGCTCCTGTGTGTCATTTCAATGTTAGCCATTCTTTCGGAGCACCAGTCTCTGGCCAATGGTACCTTTTTTGCGGCCGTGGTCATGATGAGTTTGTCGCTGGCCTCATTGATCATCGAGATCGTGATCTCTGGTGGCGCTCTGCGCATTTTACTGGGACGAATGGAGGAGTGATGATTGATGGTGTGATGAAGGTTTTTGTCGAAAGTTGGAGAAGGACCATGGTGTTGATCGCTCTGGTCTTGCCATGCGCACTGAGTTCATGCGGGTCGGCCGAATTCTCCGGCGTATTCAGGAGATCGGACGAAGATCGCCTGCTGGCTCTGGTGAATCGCGAGAGGTCCCGTCGTGGACTTGAGAAGCTTCGCGCGGATAAAGGTCTGCGAAGCATGGCTGACGAGCATGCCGGGGTTTTGGTCAAACGGGTTGATCCCACCCGTGGCCGTCCGTCGTTCCAGGCCGCCCATCAAGGATTCAACAACCGCGCCAAGCAGGCCCGTGAGCAGGGCTACCTTGTGCTTTCCGAAGTGATCATGATCGGCTACGCCGGAGATTTTCAGGCTGTCCCGGAGCGGACCTTGAAAGGGTGGCTTGGCAGCTCGGAGCATCGCAGCGCCATTCTTCACGAGGATCGTCGCTTGATGGGGATCGCCAGCCGTGTTCTCCCGGATCAGCGCTACTTTGTCGTCGGTTTGCTGTCGAACGGGCGCTTTCGCTAGCAGCGGAACCTGCAGGCTTGTGTCGTCCGGCCTTTCCTGAAACAACACCTGCCCGCCCGGCGTAGTTGGCGGAACCATTCGTTATGAAATTAGTTACCTCACTCCTTGTTGCCGCTTGCTCATTGGCAACCACGCTGGCCCAGCAGGGGCCGGTTTTTGAAAAGGGCGATGTTGTTGCAATCGTGGGCAATGGCCTGGCCGACCGCATGCAGCACGACGGCTGGACGGAAACCCTCATCCAGGCCAACGCGCCGGATCTGCAGTTGCGGTTCCGAAATCTCAGTCTCACCGGTGACCGCCCCAACAAATATCCGCGGTCAAAAGGGTTCACCAAGATGCCCGATTATCTCAAGTTGGTGAAGGCCGACGTCATTGTTGCGATGTTCGGCTACAACGAGTCCTTTGATACCAAGCCCGAGGATCACACCAAAAACCTCGCCAAGATGATTGCGGAGTTCCGGAATGCCAAACCGAACGGCTCCGAGCCCAAGATCGTTCTTTGCAGCCCGATCGGTCACGAGAACCTGAAGGATCGCAACCTTCCTTCCGGGCGCGCCAACAACAAGCGCCTCCTTGCCATCACCGAGGCCACCCGGATTGCCGCCAAGGAAAACGGAGCCTACTTCATCGATCTCTATCACCCGTCGATGGAGCTCTACTCCAAGGCCAAGTCCAACCTCACCATCAACGGGATCCACCTCAATCAGGATGGAAACCGTAAGATCGCCGAGGTCATCGCCAAGGCTCTTCTTGGCAAGGAAGTCTCCGCCTCTCCTTCGAACGAGGATCTTCGCCAGGCTGTCCTCGACAAGAACTGGCATTGGCACAATCGCTACCGTGCGGTGGATGGAAACGACATCTGGGGCGGCCGCTCCGGATTGAAGTTCGTCAACGGGCAAACCAACCGTGAGGTGTTGCAGCACGAGCTCAAGATGCTCGACGTCATGACCGCCAACCGCGATCCCAAGATTTGGGCCACCGCCAAAGGCCGGAACTACAAGGTCAATGATTCCAATACTCCCGCCGCCATTCCGGTCATTTCCAACGTGGGAGGCGGATCCCGCAGCTCCAGCAAGGCCAAGGAAGGAAACCTCAAGTATCTCAGCGGAGAGGAAGGCATCAAGAAGTTGACCGTGCCCGAAGGTTTCAAGGTGAACCTTTTCGCGGACGAGAAAAAGTTCCCCCAGCTTGCCAATCCGGTTCAGCTTCAGCTCGACAACAAAGGCCGGATCTGGGCCGCGGCCTGGGCCACTTATCCCAAGTGGGAGCCCCTCAAGAAGATGAACGATGCCCTTCTCATTTTTGAAGATGACAACAACGATGGAGTGGCCGACCGCGTGAAGGAGTTTGCGAAAGTACACAATCCTCTCGGTTTCGAATTCTGGAATGGTGGTGTTATTGTCACCAGTCAACCCGACATCATCTTCCTCAAGGACACTGATGGCGATGATGTCGCCGATGTGCGTTATGTTCTGATGCAGGGAATCGGATCATCCGACACCCACCATGCTGCCAATAACCTGATCTTCGGGCCGGACGGCGGGATCTACTGGCAAAGCGGAATCTTTCTCCAGCACAACCACGAGACTCCGTGGGGTCCGTCGCTCGCGACCGGTTCTTCCGCAATGTATCGTTTCGATCCTCGTCGCTACACTGTTTCCCTGGTGGCGGGCAACAGCCCGAACCCGCACGGCACCAGCTTTGACCAATGGGGATACCTTTATGCCAACGATGGCACCGGTGGTCGTTCCTACCAGGTTCGCCCGAACGGTAAAGGGTTCAGAATGTTTCCACTCGTCAACAAGCAGGTTCGTCCGGTGGCCGCCGACGCCATCGTTTCGAGTATGAACTTCCCTGATGACTGGCAGCAGAACTTCATCCTTTGCAACACCATCGGATACCTCGGCATCAAGCAATACCAGCTTCATCGCGATGGCTTCGAAGAGAAGAAATACAAGTTCGGCGAGGTCTGGGGAACTCCCACCGTTGAGCCTATCAAGAGCAGTGACAAGAACTTCCGTCCCACCGATGCCATCTTCGGTGAAGACGGCGCGCTCTACGTGGCTGACTGGCACAATGTCATCATCGGTCACATGCAGCACAACGTGCGCGACCCGAATCGCGACAAGGTGCACGGCCGGATTTACCGCATGGTATACGAGGGCAAACCGCTTCAAAAGCCGGTCAAGATCGACGGTCTCCCGATCGAGAAATTGCTCGAAAACTTCAAGCATCCCGACATGTACGTGCGCCATCGTACTCGCGTGGAAATCAGCGAGCTCGATACCGACACCGTGGTCAAGGCCACCCAGAAGTGGGTCAAGCAGTTCGACCCGTCCAAGAAGGAGCATGGAATCCCCATGCTGGAGGCCCTTTGGGTGCATCAGCAACACAACGTGCGCAACACCGACCTTCTGGAGAAGGTGTTGAAGTCAGCCGATCCCCATGTCGTCATGGGCGCCAAGACGGTTCAGCACTGGTGGGGACCTGCCGATCCGGCATCCGGTCCACAGGAGCTTGAGAAGGAAGAGGAGATGAAGACAAAGCCAGGCGGAGTCGAGAGCGAAACTCCCGAGCTTCTCACCGTTCGCGTTAACACCATCGTCGAGAAGATCCAGTTCGATGTGAAGGCCTTTGAAGTGAAGGCCGGCAAGAAGGTGAAATTGATCTTCGTGAACCCCGACTTCATGCCTCACAACCTGGTTTTCACTAAACCGGGCAAGGCTGACTCCGTGGCCGCGGCCGCCATCGCTCTCGGGGCTGATGGGTTTAAGAAGCAGTTTCTGCCCGAGACTCCGGACATTCTCTTTGCGACCAAGTTGCTTGATCAGAAGCAAACCGAAGAGCTTGAGTTCACCGCTCCGTCTGCTCCGGGCAAGTATCCCTTCATCTGCACCTTCCCGGGTCACGCCACCTTGATGCGCGGGGTGATGACGGTGAAGTAAGGGCAGCGTCAGCATTTTTGATCACGGGCCGGGGAGATTCTCCGGCCCGTTTTTCTTTGCCCTGATGTTCCCGTGTTGGGTGGATGCCAGTTCTTTCCGCATTGACCTCGCATCGGGCGGCCACATGATCCGACGATGCGCTGGATGAAAAGTTTCCTCTGTTTGCTGGTTCTGTCGTTCCCTGTTTGTGCCAAGGAGGGAAAACCGAATATCCTGTTTATCGCGATCGATGATTTGAGGCCCGAGCTCGGATGTTATGGCGCCAAGCACATTCATTCTCCAAACATCGATAAACTGGCGTCTGGAGCCACTCTCTTCGAGCAGGCCTATTGTTCGGTTCCTACTTGTGGCGCTTCCCGGGCCAGTCTGATGACAGGAGTTCGCCCGACGCTTTCACGATTTCTCACCTATCAGGCCGTTGCCGAGAAGGAGGTTCCGTGGGCAGTCGCGATGAACCAGCACTTCAAGTCAAACGGCTATCGTACTTTGTCCTACGGCAAGGTGTTTCATTCAGCAAAGGACTGGAGGAAGGGTTGGTCGGAGAATCCCTGGCGATCCAAAAAGCCCGGTCACATGCTCGCGGAGAATCGTCGCAACGAACAAAGGAACATTCCGCGGGGAACTCCCTGGGAGTCAGCCGATCAGCCGGATGATGCTTATCAGGATGGTGAAATCGCCGCGGAAGCCATCAAGCAGCTGAAGCAACTCGCAAAGAAGTCCGATGAGCCCTTCTTTTTGGCGGTCGGGTTCAAGAAGCCCCATCTCCCATTTGTCGCTCCCAGGAAATACTGGGATCTGTATCCTTTGGAAAAAATCAGCCTCCCCAAAAACTACCGCCTTCCGGAAAAGGCACCGGCGGCTGCGAAATACTCATGGGGTGAGTTGAGAAACTATGAGGGAATCCCAAAGAAAGGTCTGGTGACAGAGCTGCAGGCCCGCAAGTTGATCCAAGGATATTATGCCTGTGTCAGTTTTGTGGATGCCCAGGTGGGACGAGTGCTCGACGCGCTCAAGGAACAGGGGCTGGATCAAAACACGGTGGTTGTTCTCTGGGGAGACCATGGCTGGAACCTCGGAGATCACACCTATTGGTGCAAACACACGGTCTATGAATCCTCGCTGCATATCCCGCTGATTGTTCGTATGCCGGGCATTGCCAACGGGAAGTCCATCGCCGCCAAAACCGAAACGGTCGACATCTATCCTTCTCTCTGTGAATTGTCTGGAATCCCCGTTCCTGAGACCACCGAGGGGCAGAGTTTCGTCAGCCGTCTTAGGAATCCCGATCAGGCTTCAAGTGATACCGCCTACAGTCGGTATCAACGCGGCGATTCCATTCGGGAGGGAGATTTTCGCTACAGCGAATATCGCGACCGAAAAGGCAAGGTGACCGGTCGGATGCTCTACGATCACGCCAAGGATCCTCTCGAGAATAAAAACATCGTCGATGATCCCGACCAGAAAGAGCGCGTTCGCGAGCTGGCTCAAAAGCTCAAGGCGATTAAGTCGAGCACCAGAAAATAGGTCTCCGGAGCTTACCGGGCCTGGAGAATTTTTTCAGTTTCAAGACCGGTCAGGGCTTTGAGGCCTTTGATCATGCGGGCGAGAATAAAGCCACCGACCACGAGGAGGGGAACCCCGATGACAAGGAATCCCCAGCCGGTGATGCGGCCGACGTCTTCGTTGTAGAGTTCCTTCCAGTCCGACGCATTGGGATCGAGATCGTGAAGAAAGTAAAATGCCAGCCCCAGGTTCATCGCTGCCGAGAGACAAAAAGAACCGAAGAAAAGAAGGGTCGAGGTCCACAGGAGACGGGCCAATCCTTCCTCTTGCTCATTCTCTTTCACCTTCTTGTTGATCCGTCCGTGGTCGAAAATGGTGTCGTTGTAAACGAAGGCATTGAAGAGCGGGGTTCGGGAGCGGTGGGTGATGAGGAAGAGCGATCCAAGGATGATCGGTTGGACTGCTTCCTTGATGCCGAAGAGCCATGGGGCGAAGCGCCGGGTTTCGGGATCGTCG
>JASFWU010000149.1:0-6806 GCA_050049035.1 Akkermansiaceae bacterium
CAAGCGATTCTGGATGTGTTTCCCGAGAACGAGAACCAGATTGGAGACTACGAGGTTTTCGTCAGACCTTTCGGAGAGTACGAACAATGGCTGAACGACGAGCTTCTTCCGGTTCATGACTTGAGCGATGATCCAAATGGCGATGGTCTGCCCATGGGATTGGTCTGGGCGCTCGGACTTTCTTCCTCTGGAGATTACCGGGACGAGCTCGCCCTGACTTCGCTTCCGGATGGGCAGTTACGCTTTCAGATCCCTACGGCCGTGGTCACACGCCGACGCGATGTGCTGATCCAGCAATCGAACGATCTCGTCAACTGGACCCTGGTTCCGGATGACGCGGTTTCTCCGGGGATGTCGCGTGTGAAAGCGGGCACCTTGGGAGGAGTGGTGGTCACTTTGACTCCGGAAGGAGATGCCCCTCTGTTTGTGCGATTGCAAATAGCGGACGATTGATCAGGACGATAGGTCGCCGGGAACCTGTTTCGTTTCGGGAAACTTCTGACGCCAAAGTTGGGCGGCGGGGAGGATCCGCTCGGTCTTGCTTGAAGGAGAAAGCTCCCAGGTGAACGGCATCGTCGGTTTGAAGTGTTTCAACAGAGTCTCGTAGGGAAGCTCTCCTGTGAAGGGGACGCGGTGATCCCTCTTGGGCCATTGCACGTCATGCAAATGGGCTCCAATGAGATAAGGCTCCATCTTGCCCAGCCATTGATCGTGGTCCAGGAGACCAAGATTGTGTTTCAACCCGACGTGGCCGAAGTCGTGCCAATACCCGATCTGCGGACAGTCGGCGAAGTGCTCCTGCAGCTTGATCATTTCCTGTTCGTCGGGGACATCCTCGTATTTGGACCGCGACTCAACAGCAAGAATAACCCCGGCCTGACGGGCGGGCTCGATCAATCGTTCCAAAGTATCGATTGCGCGTTGGAAGTATTTTGTTCCCTGTTTTTCCCGTCGTTTGACACACGCGATCTTATCGTCGGCGTAGTGGTCACTGAGTTGTTCTCCCGCCGACAGTTTCTTGGTCAGGGCGCCGGTCCATTGTTTGTGCGGCATGGTGGCAACCGAACCCATGTGGAGGACAACGTAATGCGCCTTGAACTCGGCAGCCACCTCGAGCGTCTTCAAGGTTTCACGGAATGCCCGCTCCCGCTCGCTTCGGTTGTCCGAGGAAAACTCGTAGGCATCCGGGGCATCGATCATGACCTCGGTTGGCGATGGGAAGTAGTTGTGGACTCCGACACACTTGAATTTCCCGGCTTCAAAGGCCCGTTTGATACCGGGAAGCTTGGCAATGGTCATTCCATGGGAAAGCTCGAGGGTGTCGAATCCCAGCTCGAGGATTTCATCGATCATCTCCTCACCATCGGTATGGCGGGAGTTGTTCCAACAGGTCGAGAAGGCCAGCATAAAGTGAAACGAGAAGACGCTCAGGGGAGTTTTTCGACGATGCAGTAGAAGGCACCGGTCTGTCCTTTTTCAGAAACGAAAACCGGGGCGAGCTCGTGGGAACCTTTGGGCAGGTTGGTGGTAAAAGAAATGGCGGTGGCTTTTTCGTCGACCGGCTTGCTGGCCACCTCTTTGCCATTGATCATGAGGATGGCCTTGCTGGCGTTCAGGGCCACTCCCGGATTGGTGCGAAAAGCCTTGCTCGCTCCCGGCACTCCCTTTCCAGATGGAAGCGGTGCGTTGATGGGATGATTGGCTTCCTCCGGCCAGCGAAGAAGCGAAATCTTGTAGCGGCCTTCCTGTAACACCTTGATAGCCCAATGACCGGTGAACTTGCCCTCCTTGTTCTTTTTACTCTTCGCACCACGAATCGAACCCTGGTGCCAGGGGGGCGCCGTGTTGAGCCAATCGTGTGCGGTCATGGTAACCTTGGGATGATCGGGATGACCCAGGTGCGCCTCGGTGGTTTGCGAAAAAGTGGGTTCCAGTTCCGTCCACCATTGATCATAAAAAGCGCGCATCCTTGCCACCTGCTCCGGCTTGCTTTTGGCGATGTTGGTTTTTTGT
Organism: Akkermansiaceae bacterium; assembly: GCA_050049035.1. Taxonomy (GTDB): domain Bacteria; phylum Verrucomicrobiota; class Verrucomicrobiia; order Verrucomicrobiales; family Akkermansiaceae; genus SW10. The sequence continues at coordinate 2,014 of JASFWU010000149.1, forward strand.
CCGGGATCAGCCTTGATGTCATACAATTCGGTTCCATTCACGAGACGGTATTGCGAACTCATCACGGAAGACTTCCGCCACTTGATAGGATCCACCACCCGTTGTGAGTCGGTAATGATCATACGTTCGTCGGGCAGGCTGCCTGCCACATACGATGGATCGAAAAAGGAAGCCTGGGATGCTCCGTCGAATCTGACACCGGCTTCATTGGGAACGTCACACACATCGAGCAAGGTCGGGACGACATCGATGGCGTGGGTCAACCTCCCGATTTTACGATGGGTGTTGAGACCTGCGGCGGGCCAGTGGACAAAGAAGGGCACGCGGTGTCCTCCGTCATACTCGGAACCTTTCTTACCCCGCATGCCGGAATTGAAGACTCCCGATCCCGAAGCGGTTCCGTTGTCGGTGGTGAAGATGAAAATGGTATTGTCGGCAACACCCAGGTCGGCAAGCAGCTTGCGAGTTTTTCCGATGTTGTCATCGATGTTTGTGATCATGCCAAAAAAGGCGGCGATTCCGGGTTTTTGATCCTTGTAGAGATTGAGATACTTTTGGGGGCAATGTAATGGTCCGTGCGGGGCATTGGTCGAAATGTAGGCAAGAAAAGGCTCTCCCTTTCCAGCCCTAGCCTTGATGAATTCATTCGCCTTCTCGAAAAAGACATCGGTGCAAAACCCTTTGGCCGCTTCGATTTTTCCATTGTGGAAATAACCGCCGTCAAAGTACGAGTTATCCCAGACATCGGGTGTCTGGCCCACCCCTCCGCCGCCGTGGCGATAGACTTCTTCGAATCCCCGGTCTTCCGGACGATAGGGATAGTTGTCGCCCAGGTGCCACTTTCCAAACATCGCGGTGGCGTAGTGCCGGGCGAAATGTTGTCCGAGGGTGACCTCGTTTTCCCGGATCATGGATCGCCCCATGATGGTGTGCCAAACGCCGGTCCGGTTGGTCCAGTGACCGGTCATGAGCGCGGCCCGCGTGGGAGAGCAGGTGGGGGCGACATGATAGTCGGTCAGAACGGTGGATTCGGAGTAGAGCTTGTCGAGGTGAGGGGTCTTGATCACCGGATTTCCATGGCAGGCAAGATCGCCGTACCCCTGGTCGTCCGTGATTACGATGACGATGTTGGGGCGATCGGCGGCCCGGGCGAGTTGAAAAGTGAGAAGGAGACAGGCGAAGAGTTTCATGACTGGCTTGAGGGAAGAAGGTAAAGAGTGTGAAAAACGGTAGCGAGAATCAAAATCGCACAAATCACATTGGCCAGGGTGGAGGCCCTCAGGCGGGGAAAGAGAATTTGGATAAGGATCAGTCCGATGATCGCGATTCCAGAATTCTGAAACAGGCGGTTGAGGGGATCCGGATTGGTGGTCAGGAAATGAAACAGCAGATAGACGAGGGTCCCTCCGTAGAAAAAGCGGTCGACCTGATGGTAAAAACAGTTTCGGGGCATGGGCCGGGGAGATTGAAAGGGGAGATTTGAAAATTGAAAGATGCGATTCGGCGAGAGATGGTTTTTTTGATGAAACTGGATCAAGAAATCCTGATCGCCGTGCTCATGGGCGGTCCCGGCAAGGAAAGGGAAGTCTCGTTGGCTTCGGGAAAGGCCGTGGTCAAGGCGCTCCGTGAACAGGGATACCGGGCCGAACCTGTGGATGTCGTCGATGAATGTCCCGTCCTGCCCGAAGTAACCGGACTCGCCTTCAATGTCATCCATGGCACTTTCGGAGAGGATGGTGGTCTGCAGCGCTATCTGGAAGAGAAGCGGGTGAGATACACCGGAGCCGGAGTCGCGAGCAGTGAGTTGGCTTTCGACAAAAATCGCAGCAAAGACTGCTTTCTCGCCAAGGAGGTTCCGACACCGCGGTCGGAAGTGGTTGATTGTTCTGCCGGGGCCCGATTGCCGGCAATGCCGGTCCCCTTTGTGGTCAAGCCGCCCCGGGAAGGATCCAGTGTCGGGATCCGCCTGGTCAAGGAGGACTCCGAGGCCCTGCCGGCAATGGAGTATGCCGCGGCATTTAGTGACGATTTGCTGGTGGAGGAGTTTGTCGAGGGACGGGAACTGACCGTCGGGGTGCTGGATGGTGAAGCCTTTCCAGTGGTGGAGATCGCTCCTCCGGAGGGGGATTGGTATGACATGGATACCAAATATCCGTGGCTGAGCGGAAAGGAAGTGGGCAGTCAATACACCTGCCCGGCCGATTTGACGGCGGAAGAAGTCAGGATTGTGCAGGAAGTTGCCAAAAAAGCGCACATTGCCCTCGGAATTGAGGTTTACTCCCGCGTCGATGTGTTGTTGAATTCCTTCGGAAATCCTTACGTTTTAGAAGCCAATACTATTCCGGGCATGACCGAGACCAGCCTCCTTCCGATGGGGGCAGCGGCAGCCGGGATGTCATTTGGCGAGATATGCGTCCGGATTGCCGAGTTGTCTCTGGCTGCCAGGCCATAGTCACGCCAATAGGCCCAGCCAAAACCGAAGTCATGTTTTCCCGTCGCACCTCCAGCCGAACCCGAAAGTCGCGCGAGCGCATGTTGCACCTGAAGGTGACTTCCCCGCGCATCGTCTTTTTTGACTGTCTCAAGTATACCGGTCGTTTCATCAAGCTCGGGCTGGCTTTGCTGGCAATGGTCGGACTGGGGATTGGCCTGGGCTTTGGTTGGCAGAAGTTGTTCGTAGAGAATGATGAGTTTGTCATCAGCAAGGTGGAGATTTTTGCGGAGGGAGGCGCGAATGCCCGCTTCCTGACTCATTCCCGTCTTGTGAGCATGACCGGTCTTGATTTGAACAAGACCATCTTTGCGGTTGATACCGATGAGATTGCAGCGGCTCTCGAGTCTTTGCCTGAAATCAGATCAGCCAAAGTCAACCGGCGATTGCCCGGCACCTTGAAAGTGGAGATCGATGAACGCCTTCCGGTGGCCTGGCTGGCCTGTCGTTCGCTGCGGATCCAGGAATACGATCGTGATGCGGGTTTGCTTCTGGACCACGAGGGGGTTCCCTTTCGATGTGACTCGGATAAGTTGTGGGAGTTTTCCCGGGAGCTTCCGGTGGTCATGGTGAAGGATGCCAAGGAAGATGAGGTTTGCGAAGGAAGTCCACTGGAACACAAAGGTCTCCGTCACGCTCTCGATCTGGTCATTCTTGCTCAGGAAAAAATGGAGTTGGTGGAACAACCGGTCTGGGTCGTGGTCAAGGACGAGATTCTGATGGAGATGAAGACGCGGGGAGGAACCATTGCCACCCTTTCGTACTACAATCAGGAGGAGCAGTTGGACCGGTTGCTCAAGGTGATTTCGCATGCGCGGCGTCAGGGGCGGGACCTGGCGCAGGTGAATCTGATTCCGGAGCGTTACGTGCCGGTTCATTATCAATAGGAGGAGTTGAATCATGGCGCGCTCAAAAATTCATGTTGGTCTTGAGATTGGTTCCACCAAAACGGTGATGGTGGTGGCCGAAATCAAACCGGATGAGTCGGCCAAGATTCTTGGAATGGGGGAGACCCGTTCCGCCGGCGTGCGCAAGGGAGAGATCGCCGATTACAAGCAGGTCCGCGCTTGTGTGAAGTCGGCTCTCCTCGAAGCCGAGGACGTCAGTGATGTCGTGATCAAAAGCGTCTTCCTCTCGGTGACCGGGGCCCACATCCAGGGTGTCAACAACACCGGAACCTTTCGACTCCCTGAAGATGAACAGGAAGTTGACCGGCATCACCTGCAGGAGGTGAAGGAGATAGCCCGTGATATCGCCATACCGAGCGATCACGTTTATCTCCACCACCTGGCCCGTCATTTCACTCTCGACGGTCAAACCCATTCGACCGTGCCCTACGGTCTCCTGGGTCGAACGCTCGACGCCGATTATCATATCGTGCATGGCATCCGCACTCGTATTCAAAACAGCATCAAGTGTGTTCGGGAGATTCCGCTGGATGTCGACGACGTGGTCTTTGCGCCCATTGCCTCAGCCCAGATCTGCCTGACCCGCGAACGCAAGGACGACGGTGCTCTTGTGATTGACATGGGAGGTGAGACCACGGACTACGTCCTGTATCTCGACGGGGCGATCGCTGCTTCGGGATGTGTGCCGGTTGGGGGAAATCATGTTTCCAATGATGTGCACCTGGTCACTCACATTCCCTTCTCCAAGGCGGAAAAGGTCAAAATAGCCGAAGGGAATGCCTCTGCTGATCCGGCCAGTTCGGTGGGGATCGTCAAAGTGGAGGATGAAAAGGGTTTTCCTCCCATTGAAATCGAACGCCAGTTATTGAACGATGTCATTCGGGGAAGACTTGAGGAGGCTTTTGAACTCGTCATTGCCGGGCTGCCCGAAGGGTCACTGAAGCAGGTGGGAACCGGAGTTTTCCTCACGGGTGGGTCCAGCCAGATGCGGGGGATTGGGGAGCTGGCCAACGAGGTATTCGGATTGCCGGTGTATCGCCCCGAGCAGCCCGACGTGAGTGGAGTCCACGCCTATTTCAAAGACCCCCAATACGCCACGGCACTCGGGTTGATTCGTTACGCTCAGATTCTCGACGAAGAACGTCCCTCGGGTGGTGGGAGTTTGAGCAAGCTGTTCAAAGGGCTCTGGCCCTTCGGATAGGTCTTATTGGAGGGTGAAACCTCCCTGGGACTGCTGCTGCTGGGGTTGGGCACCGGTGGAGGGCATTTGGAATCCACCACCTTGCGAGGTGATCAGTGGAGTTGCACTGGAGGCCGACATGGTCATCACGAGCAGGAAGACTGATCCGGTCAGAAGAATCACCGCCACGAAGCATGTAGGCTCGACAGAAGTT
>JASFWU010000234.1:0-4860 GCA_050049035.1 Akkermansiaceae bacterium
ACGAAGTCAGCCCGTCGTGTGAATGAATCAGGTCTCCGGCAATGACCAGAGAACTGGCCTTGGTGTGGTCGAGGAGTTGGGAAAGGCGATCGAGGTCGCTTTGGGTGGTCCCCTCGGGAACCGGGAGGCCACGGGTGCGAAAGGTGGCCGATTTTCCCAAATGAAGATCGGCAACAACGAGAGCTTTGGAAGCCGGGAGAAAAGCGGCCCGTTCGGGAAGAAGATCCACTTCAGTGTGGCCCACCGTGATTCTCATGAAATCACGCTTGGGTGGCCTCGAGAGCTCCTTTTTTCATTTGGGCCGCCATCAGTTTGAGGGCATTCGCCCGGGTCGGGGCAAGATGTTCCTTGAGTCCGGTCTTATCGATGAACGAAAGATCGGCACTGAGCACGTCTTCCGGAGTTTCTCCGTCCAGAACCCGCACAAAGAGTGCGATCATACCTTTGGTGATGACCGAGTCCGAGTCCGCGAGGTAGCACATCTTCCCGTCGGAAGATGAAGAATCCAGCCAAACCTGCGACTGGCAGCCCTTAATGAGGCGGTCGGAGGTGTGCAGGGATGAGTCCATCGGGGGCAGTTTCTTGCCCAATCCAATGACGTATTCGTATCGCTCGGTCCAATCCTGGAAGAGATTGAGTTCGTCGAGGAGTTCCTCTTGCTTCTCGGTGATGGTCACGCAGGACCCATAACCGTGGATGGCCCGGAAGGCAACGGATTCAGCGAAGCATCAGCAGGGCTTTTTTCACGGCCTCGCCCAAAGCCTCCACTTCTTCGAGAGTATTGTAGGCCGCAAAGGAGGCGCGTAGAGTGCCCGTGATCCCAAATCGGGACATCAAAGGTTGGCAACAGTGGTGCCCGGTTCGTAAAGCGAAGCCCATTTGGTCGAGAAGGGTCCCCAAATCGTAGTGATGAACGCCCTCCACGTTGAACGAGAGGGCGCCAATCCGATCCCCGGGCCCGTAGAGCGTAATGTCGTCGATTTCGGCGAGGAGCTCGGCAGCGCGTCTGATGAGACGGGTCTCGTGATCTGAAATCTCACTTATTCCCAGGTTATTCACAAAATCAATCGCAGCTGCCAGAGCGATCCCTCCTTCGATGTTGGGAGTCCCGGCCTCGAATTTGAACGGGGGATCGTTGTAGGTCGTCTTTTCAAAAGTAACCTCCTTGATCATCTCGCCACCGCCGCGCCAGGGAGGTAATTCACAGAGCAAATCATACCGCCCGTAGAGAATTCCAACCCCGGTTGGGCCGTAAATCTTGTGTCCGGAAAAAGCGTAAAAATCACAATCAAACGACTGCAAATCAATTTGATAATGCGGAATGGACTGAGCTCCATCAATGAAGGTCAAGGCGCCGACTTCTTTTGCCTGTGAACAAATGTGAATAACGTTATTCACAGTGCCGAAGGCGTTCGAGACGTGGTTCACGGCCACCAGTTTGGTCCGTTCGGACAGGAGGTTTTGGTAGGCTTCGAGATCGAGAGTGCCGTCGTCGAAGACCGGAATCACCTTGAGAGTGAGGCCCAGTCGCTCGCAAAGCATTTGCCAGGGAACGGTGTTGGAGTGGTGTTCCAAACCCGAGACAATGATCTCGTCTCCGGCCCGGAACCGGTCAGATCGGCCCAACGCAGAGGCCACGAGATTGACCGAATCGGTGGTTCCGGCGGTGAAGATGATTTCTTCGGGGCGCTCCGCATTCAGATGGCGCGCAATGGTCTCGCGGGCTTCTTCGTGGGCCGCGGTGGCTGATTGCGAGAGCCGGTGCACGCCACGATGGATGTTGGAATTGATCGTCTCGTAGTAATGGCGCGACGAATCGAGAACCGCGAGGGGCTTCTGGGTGGTGGCGGCATTGTCGAGATAGACCAGCGGTTTCCCGTTGATCTCCTGATGGAGAATGGGGAACTGTTCGCGAAGTTTGTAGGGATCAAGTGCCACGTGCTTTCTGTAATGCCGGAGACGGGATCGGGCAAGTGATGAGGAAGCGATGTTGGGGGGAATTGGACATTGCCCAAAGGGGCCGGATCGATCAGGTTCCCGCCAACAGCATCACTCATGGGAAGAGCATTTGAATATAGGAAGTCGGCCAAGGAGGCTCGTTGGGGGAAAATGTCGCGAATTTTCCCGAAATTGGCGAAATCGATCACGATGGCGGCCAAAGAGGGCGGACCTGATCCGGATTCGAATGCCAAGCTCCGCACGGCGATTATGAACGCCAAGGCGGAGAACATGCCCAAGGATAACATCGACAAGGCCATCAAGCGGGCCTCGGGCAAGGATCTCGGCGATATCACCGAAATTAGCTACGAAGGCAAGGGCCCGCATGGGAGCTTGTTTTACGTCGAATGCGCCACCGAGAACACCAACCGCTCGGTGACCAATGTCCGCACCATCTTCAACAAAAACGGGGGTGAGATGCAGAATTCGGGCTCGCTCGAGTTCCTTTTCGCCCGAAAGAGCGTGATTGAGTTCAACCCCGAAGGCGTGGAGCTGGAAGAACTGGAGCTCGAATTGATCGATGCCGGCCTCGAGGAAATGGAGGTCGAAGGCGATATGGGCCTCGTTTACGGCGAGTTTACTTCTTTTGGAAAGCTCACCGAGGTCTTCGAAAGACTCGGGGTTGAGGTCACCAAAGCGAGTTTGGAGAGAATTCCCACAAACCCACAGAGTTTCACGAAAGAGCAGCTCGTGGAAATCGACGCCTTGGTCGATAAACTGGAGGACGACGAAGACGTCCAAGCGGTCTTCACCAATGTCGACCGCTGATTTGAGGGCTCAAACGGGCCCTTAGTCCATGATCCCCATCATCTGCAGGACGTCGATGAAGTAGATCATGAAGACGATGATGTGGAGGAGAATGTAGAGCTTGGCTCCGAGTTCGATGTGCTTGCGAGTCAGCATGGGCGGAATTTGCTCCTGAGTTTCCCGCGGGTCAAGTGCTCAGACTCACAAAGCTGATTGCTTTCTCAATTTGGTCCGCGAATCCGCGCCAATCTTCGCTAATCAATCCGGAGAGCCGCCGATTTGGATGTCTTGATTCGTGAAGATTGGCGCGGATTCGCGGACAAGCCATTCACCCGGTCGCAGCTCCGCCTTCCTGTTCCGATTTGAGCTTCGGCTCCAGAAAGAACGGGGCGAAGGGGATCAGCGAGCAAACGAAAACCAGGGCGGCCCGCTTGATGGGCCATTGGCGCTTTTCCATGGTCAGGTAGAGGAGGACGAGAAAGACCGTGAAAATGACCCCGTGGACCATTCCGGGAACTCGAACGGCGGTGTCATCGCCGAGGATCCGCTTTTCGTAGATCGCGAAGTAGAGCAGGATGATGAACGAGAGACCGTCGAGAAGTGAGGTCAGACGGAGAAGGCCGAGCGGATATTGAAACATGATGGTCTAGGAAGGTCGCTTCTGGGTGAGCATGAATTCGTTGCCTTCGGTGTCAAAACAGAAGGCGAGGTGAACAAAACCATCTTCTTCCTCGGGTTCGCGAACGAGTCCGCCGCCGTTTTTCAAAACGAGCTCGATGCCTTCGCGGATGTCGTCGCATTGGAAGCTCAGGCCGGTCCAGGTGCGTTTGCCTTCGCCGCCACCGTGAATTCCGATGGTGGAGCCGCAGAGGGTGATTTCGCTCCACACCTCCATCTCGAAGGACAGGTCCGCGCCAAAGGTCTCTTGATAAAAGCGGATCGCACGGAGGTGGTCGGCCGCCCAGATGGCATATTTCACTTTTTGGACCTGCATGCCGCTAACTAACACCGCTTCGGCAGGTGGACAAGCCGGGCTCTTCGTGTTAATTCATCCCAGCGTGAAATTGGCCCCCTTTCCCAATCCCAAGAGCTTGATCTTGCAGTGGCAGCAAGGACTCATCGAAAGAGAGGAGATGCAGCGTCTGATGGGTGAGCATCAAAAGGCCATCCTCAAGGAAGCCGACAACTATCACTTCAATCCCATCGCCGGCTATCTTGAGGGACTGGCCAACAAGAGGATGGCCCGTCGCTTGATCCGCGATCATGGTGAGGCAGCCGTTCGGGAATTGCTCCTGGCGATGGCGTGGCAGCACGATTTTGATCCCTCGGCGTATCTCTGGAATGCCGATCACTGGGATGTCGCCCTCCACGTCTTTTTTCGATGCAAAAGCGGGCCCGTCTTTCGGGTGCGTGAGTCAATGATCAAGAGCAGCCGCGCCACCCTCGTGATCGAATACGGATCGCCCAAGCGTTCTGAGACCCGACGCGAGCGCGTCACCTTCCGTCGTCACTGGAAGGGGGAGATGGAGGTCGTCAAGCGGGAGCGGATTTAGGGGAGAAACTCCTCAAGCTCGTCTCGATACTGCTCGAAGATTCTGGCTTCGTGCTTGGTGAAATGATGTCCGGAGGGTGTTTCCAAATCATCAATGGAAAACCAATAGCGTTCTTCGAGGGTAAGCGCCCAAGTCCAGATCCCGAAAAACCCTGCAATCAAAAAATAGGCGGGCACGGCCGCGCTGGTCCTGGTCAGGGTGCTGGGTTTTGCTTTGAAAAGTGCGCGGACGAGCAGAAAACCCAGCCAGCCACTAGAGAGGATTGATAGGATCAAAGCGAACAGAAAAGGCCCTCCTTTTTCTTCTGAATCGTACGAAAGGCCATCGAGCAGGTAGGCCATCAATGGGAGGATCATCAGAAGGCATTCCTGAAGTCGCAGACGTGTCTTAGGCTCCGCAACACTCCGAGTCGTCACGACAATTACCGATCCCGCAAACAAGGACATGGTGACGAACGGGAGATACAGGTAGAGAGCTGGACGTTCTCCCATTGAAAGTAGACTCCGGTCCAATTGGCCGAGCGGAGTCAGATAACGAATCAAGACTGCAAGCACGAAGGCAG
>JASFWU010000150.1:0-6766 GCA_050049035.1 Akkermansiaceae bacterium
CCTCGGAGTCGAGGGATCGACATCGACAAAGAGAGTGGTGCTCCGCAAGGTGTCACCGTCGACGTTTGTCGCCGTGATGGTGTATGTCGTGCTCACCGTCGGCGAAACCGAAATACTCCCGGCTCCGCTTCCATCCGTGTTGGGGAGAACATTGCCCACACCATTATCGATCGAAATCGCCGAGAAGGGAGGCGCCACCTGCCACGAAAGAGTCGCGCTCCCTCCTGAAGTGATGAAGATGGGACTGCTTCCGAATTGCGTGATGGAAGGGCCGGTGGCGACATCCACCCCGCTGAGGTCCTGGCCAAGCAGGATGAAGGTTCCCGAGCCGGTGTCGGTGGCCTGATAGCTCCAGGTCTCGCTTCCAATCGTCACCGAGCCCTGGTTGTCGTGCGCATCAAGAATCTGAATCACATCCGACATGGGATAGCCGTAGTCGTTCCCGAGATCATAAACCGCCTTGGCCTGGGCTTCGGTCAAGGGAGCATCAAAGATTGCGACATCGTCGATCTTTCCGTTCCATTGACGGTTCGTTGCCTGCGGGTTTTCTCCGATCAAGAGCGGTTGACCGGAGTCGGTGAGGCTGGGCGCGATTCCTGTGGCAACCTCGACGCCATCGATGTAAAGAAAGGTCGCTTCTCCGGCTGCCGAAACCGCCACCACATGGTGCCACGCACCGTCGTTCACGGCTCCCCCGAAGATGTCGGCGGAACCACCGGCATAGGAAAGATTCTGGGCATCGCCGGCTCTCCGCGCGATACGGTAATTGCTTCCTTCTCCCTTGCTCAACAAGGCCTGCCAACCGGTATTCCAGGTTCCCACCTTGAACCAGGCCGAGATGGAAATGCTCCCTCCCGACCGCACCAAATCGCTGCTGCTGGGAATGGAAATGTAGCGACTGCCATTGAAATCACCGGAGGAACCAAACTGGGCATCCGTTGATGAATAGGAACTGCCACCGACCCAGGAACCATTGTCGTTGCTGAGCCCGGATGGCGCGCTGTCGTTGACGTTGTTGTCGAGACTCCAATAAGAGAGGAGGTTATCGGAAGGGTCGGCAAGACAGGAAGAGACGGCGAAACCAAGAATAAAGAGCGTTTGTTTTACCATTGTGTGAACAGCGATCGTAACCGAAGTTTTGCGGCGCTGCCAACAGAAAGATCGGGCACCTCGCAAGGTGGAAACCGTGACAGTTTTGCCAAAGACTGCCTTGGCGCTTCTTCACCGCCCGGATTCACGCGGCATGCCTCTGGCGCCTCCGGGGGCGTCGCCTGCGACGATTGTTGGAAGGACTGCGTCGATTCCGGGCCTGCTGGCTTCGGGAGTGGCCCTCCATCGCCGCGGCGGAATGCCAGCGATGGGTGTCATCCGCCTTCACCTTCTGCTGGATCAGCTTCTCGATGTCCCGCAGTTGGGTCAGTTCGTCTGTCGAGCAAAAGGAAATCGCCAGTCCGGACTCGCCGGCCCGCCCGGTTCTACCGATACGGTGCACATACGCTTCCGGCTCATGGGGAAGGTCGAAGTTTACCACCAGCGTGACCGCTTTGACGTCAACACCCCGTGCCGCCACATCGGTGGCCACCAAAACGGGAAGTCGTCCGGCGCGGAAGCGATCGAGTGTTTTGTCCCGTTGCGATTGCGATCGATTGCCATGAATGGCCTCGGCAGTGATGCCAGCCTGGTTCAGGTGACGGGCCAGCTTGTTGGCACCGTGTTTGGTCCGCGAGAAAACCACCGCAAGCTCACCGCGCTTTTGTTGCTGAAGAGTCTTCACCAGAAGGCTTCGCTTGTCCTCCTGTTCGACGAAGCAAACGCGTTGCTCGACTTTCTCGGCAGTTGTTGTTTCCGGGGCAATGCTCACCGTGACCGGGTCGCGCAAAATGGTGTGTGAAAGCTCGACAATGTTGCCGGCTAGAGTGGCGGAAAAGAAAAGCGACTGACGCTTCTTGGGCAGGAGTGCCACGATGCGCTTTACATCGCGAAGAAAGCCCATGTCGAGCATGCGATCGACTTCGTCGAGGACGAAAAACTCCACGCCATCGAGCCGAATGTGTCCTTGCTCGACGAGATCAAGAAGACGGCCGGGGCAGGCCACGAGGACATCCACGCCACGTCGCATCGCCTTCACCTGTGGGTTTTGTCCAACTCCTCCAAAGACGAGGGCGTGGCTGATGTCGAGATGCACGCCGTAGGTTTCCAGGCTCTTGCCGACCTGGGTGGCCAGCTCCCGTGTTGGAGTGAGGACGAGGACGCGAGGTGATTTCGGTTTCGGTCGCTTGGGATCCCGATGCAGGGCGTCGAGAACGGGAAGCGAGAATGCAGCCGTCTTTCCGGTTCCGGTTTGAGCACAACCGAGGAGGTCGCGGCCCCCAAGGAGAGGGGGGATCGCTTCAGCTTGAATCGGAGACGGGGTGGTGTAGTTGCGCTCGGTGAGAGCACGCTGAATGGGCGCGGCCAGAGGCAGCGCCTCGAAGGTATTCGAGGTCATAATTTTGAAGTGGCCCGGCGAACCTTGATGGTGCCGGGGCGGGTGTTCGATGAGGAAGGGTGAACCTGAAATAAATCCCTCATCGATGGAGACCGAAAACAAGCGGACCGCAGTAAAAAGAGCGAGTCCTTCGTCGCCGTCAATCGGCGGACAGCTGAAGACATAGGGATGACCGGCAGAAATGCAAGACCGATCTGGCTTGGGCCGGCAAAGAAAAAGACGCGTGTTCCCGGGAACACGCGTCTTAAAAACCAGTTTGGGTCTGTCCCCGGTCCTAAAAGCGGCCGCCACGATCTTCCCGTGGACGGGCTTCATTCACTCTCAACTGCCGACCACCAACTTCTTTACCATCAAGTGCTTTGATTGCGGAAATCATGGAGCTCTTGGAATCCATCGTCACGAAGCCAAAGCCCCGGGGACGTCCTGTCTCACGGTCCATCGGGAGATGGACATCCGAGACACCACCGTGCTCCGAGAAAAGGGCTTCAAGATCTTGCGAAGTCGTGTCATACGACAGGTTGCCAATATACATTTTCATTTGTCTGAGCGAACCGCTGGTTCCGACTCTTTCTTCTTCTTGCTGTTCCTCAATTGGGAATTCAACTCACCACCGAATCACACGACTCACTTGGCAAACTTCAACTCTTGAAAGGGCCAAGGAGCGGTTCGGGGACAAGGCTTAACCCCTTTCCTCATCCGAAACCACAAAATTCGAAAACTCGCTTCTGCTGCCCTATCTCTTTTCGAGTTTACGCTCCATGAGACTGACAATGATACGGGCCCGTTGGCGGACTTTCTCGTCGGGATCGTTGCGGAGTTTCTTGATCTCGGGAAGAAGGCGCTTGGCTCCAGCTGAGCGAAGGGCGTCGGCGGCGGTGCGGCGAACGAAGGGATCGGAATCCTTCAGGAGGGTCGCAATGGCATCCTCGTCAGTTTCCGTTCGATCAAGGACCGTTGCGAGGGCCTTGGCAGCCAGGCCGCGGACTTGTGCGTCTTTGTCGGTGAGGAGCCTGGTGAAGGTGGCTGTGTGATCCCTGCTGTGGAGAAGGCCCAATCTTTCGGTGGCTTCCCGTCGCAGCTCTGGCTCGGGGGCTTTAGTCAGTGCGGTCATCAGGCGAATGGCCGGGAGAAAGTGCTGAATGTGAAGCTGGCGAATTGCAGCGATCCGCTGATCCAGATCTCGTTTGAAATCCGTAATCCGGGGTGCGAGGAACTCGTATCCAAGTTTGGGGTTCAAAAAAGAAAGTCGGCCGGCGACATTGAGTTGCAGGTCGGGATTCGGATGGTCGAGCAGTTTGACGAGATGTGGCGTAAAAGGCTCATGCTTGCTCGAACCCATGGCCTCAGCCACAACACGAATGGTATCTTCGCTGGGATTACCCGCAAGCATCGCGATGAGCTCCTTGCTGAACTGCGTGCTCCAGTTGTTGAAGGTGATCGCACCGACGGCAACGTTCCGGACGGACAGATCGTCATCTTCGAGGAAGATGCGGAGGAGCTTGGCACGGTCCGCTTCCGCGATCTCCTTACGAATGATGGTGGCGGCAAAGTCGGTATCGAGAAGATGGATCGCTCCATACTTTTCCTCGGCAGTCTTGCGGGATTCGAAATGCTTGCGCAGGGACTCGTAAGTCCATCTGTTCACGGGTTCATCAGCGAAGCAGATGCCGGCGATGAAAAGAGGAAGAAAAAGAAGGCGGATCAGGATCATGGCTGTGGGAGCGGTTGGGTTCATCTCAAGGTCTCTGGGAGGAGTCTACGCAACGATTGTTAGTTTCCTGTGTAAAGGATAGGTAAACAAGGAGAGGCCTGACTGTCGCTTGAAGCCGACAAAGATTCTTGATCATTTTTGAATCCAATCTCCGAAAAGATGCGAAGGGTGGGGTATGACGAAACACTTTCGCTTCCTTGCTCTCTCTGCGATCTGCTTCACCCACCTCGCCTCCGCTGATCCGGCCAACGAGGACCGGAGTGGCCTCATCCTTCAGGATTTCGACAATGCCGCCGAGGCCGGCAAGCAATGGAAAACCGTGAACGACAACGTGATGGGGGGACGCTCAAAAGGCGAACCCGCCTTCGCCGACGGCAAGCTGACCTTCTCCGGCACCATCAATACCAATGGAGGTGGGTTCTCCTCGATCCGCACCAAGCCCGCTCCGGTCGATCTTTCCGGATACGCCGGCATTCTCATGCGCATCAAAAGCGACGGACGTGGCTACACCACCTCGATCCGCACCAACGTCAGCCGGGGAGCCTGGAAGACGCCTTTCCGCGCCGCTTTCACCGCCCCTGCAGGCGAGTGGGCCACCGTCTTCATTCCCTTCAAAGACTTCAAACCCACCATGTTCGGCAATCGCATGCCCCGGAATGCCCCCAAACTCGACGTCAGCGAGTTCCAATCCGTCGGCTTCCACCTCTATGACAAAAAAGACGGCCCCTTCAGACTGGAGGTCGACTGGATCAAAGCCGTGGAACAGGCCCCACAAAAGTAGGCGCAGGGTGCATCCCTTCAATGGGATGTTGTGCGGTGCTTGATGGGCTGAGTCTCCCGCTGCCGGTTCACTGCCGCTGTGAATTTCATGAAGACCTTGATGGTGAATTCCACTTGTCGGTCGGATTCCAGACTTTGTCGGAAACTCGGTTTTGCACAACCGGGAGAAGAAGCTCTGCGATGGCATCGAGGACGACTGGCAGCTCCTGGCGTTGAAGCTTTCCTTTGCGGAGAAAAGCGCTCCATTGTTCAAGCTTCTGTGAGTCGGATTTGAACTCATCGGTGAATAGCACCGGAATCTCATCCGGAATCGCGGTATCGCGCCGGGCAAAGGTATTGGAAATGGCTTCGGTGAGAGTTTTTCCATCAAAGTTCAGGTGGGCCTGCAGCCAGTGAAGGTCGTAAAAATCTTTCATGCGGCTATTGTCGATCCCGAGGATACGCTGGCCTCCAGCTTCTCTGCGACAACCGTCTCGGGCGGATACACAAAAAGGCTGGCACTGGGAAAGTCGAGAAGCTCGTGCCATTCTCTCTCCACCGCCCCCGGTGTGATGGCATCGCCGAATCCCACATCGATCTGAAGGCTCAGCCGGGCTCCCGCGAGATAAACGGGCAAGGTGGCCCGCACTCCCCCGTAAACAACATCGTCACGGATAGGGGCGACAGCAACCTTGCCCCACTCAAGACCGTCTGGCGGATCAATGGACTTTTGTGTCAACTCGGTGAACACCCCTTGAATGGCTTTTTCCGTGGCGTCTCCATATCCGAGAAGGTCCAGATCGCGCGTAGGCCGATGTTTCTCCGCCTCCCAAATTCGGAAGAGTTGGGCGCCCTTCAATACAAAGCACTCCCGATACTGGCTCCGGGCCAACCGGTAAAGGAAACGTCCCGTGGCATACTGCTCCAGCAAGGCGTTGAGCGGCATCCCATCGGCACGGGAAAGATTGAGGAGCCGGGCGCGGACCGAGGCAGCGACGTTTTTCATATCATCGCCTCCAAATAAGGTCTCATCACGTTGCCGACCCGCAGGAGCCGGGCCATTTCGCTGATCTCGCTGAGCTTTGCTTTCCGTTCGTTCAGGGTCTCCCTCAGCGCTTCGACGCAAACATCGATCCCGAGCTTGTTGCGGTGTTTGAAACAATCGGCCACCGTCCGAGCCGGCGTCGTGATAGCGACATCCATCCCGCCGAGGTGGTGACGCTCAACCCCTTCCGTCTGAAGCGCTTGGACCCGGGTCCGGATGACGCGGATCGGGGGCCAGTCGATCTTGGGAACCCGCGTTTGCGCAGGGAGCTGGATCCAGACTTCGTAGGGCGTTTGGGTGCCGATCTCGTGAAACCTCAGGGCACTGATCAGCACGATGACGGCGCGGGAGGCACTCTTGGCGACTTGGATCAGATCGTGATGCTCGCTGGTCGGAGAGTCCGCATGCTGGTAGATCCCGCGCCGTATTCGCACCAGCATCCCCTGGTCGATGAGCCGGGTGATGCTTTGGTCTGAAATGCCGACGTCCAGAAGCTGCGCCGTCGTCAGCACCTCGTGTGCCGAGGCGAGATAGGAAAGCTTCTGCTGGAGAATGGATGGCATGGAGGTGTCGTAAAACGTTACACATTATAGATGAAGTGTGACGCTTGGCAATCCTGAACTTTGCGGCATTGTGCCAGGGTCATCCAGCTAGGGAGAGGAGTTTGTTTCGGTAGGACTCATCAGCCATGGCTCTCATTTGTTTCATTGGGAGGGATTTCTTATTGGATTGATCCGTTTTGAGAAGGTTGTGAGCCATTCGA
>JASFWU010000151.1:0-6762 GCA_050049035.1 Akkermansiaceae bacterium
CATGAGATGGCTCATCCCCCTTGCCCTTCCCGCTCTTTTCCTCGCGTCTTGCGGAACTCCCTCTCCGGGAGGGGCCACAAGCTGGAAGCGCGATTACTGGGGCCACCGTCCCGGACCGAAGGGCTTCACCACGGTGATACTCGATGCGGGGCACGGTGGACACGATCCGGGGGCGATTGCCCGCTCCAATGGCGCCCGGGAAAAGGACCTCGCACTCGATACCGTCAAGCGCATCAAGCGGAAACTGGGAGGACGGGTGAAGGTGGTTCTCATTCGGTCCGGTGATCGATTTGTCGATCTCGACGAACGGGTCAGACTCGCCAGCAAACGGAACGGGGCCATTCTTGTGAGTGTTCACTACAACGCGGCCCCCCGGGGTTGGAAGGGCCCGGAGAACTACTGGTGGCGGGTCGACAGCCACGGCCTTGCGACTCGACTGCAAAAGGAACTCGACCACGCCTCTCCCTTTAATGGTCCCAATCGCGGAAAGGTCAGACGTCGCCTCAGGCTGACTCGAAACCCCAACATCCCGAGCGTCCTCGTGGAGTGCGGCTACCTCATTCACCCCACCGAAGCCCGTCGCTGCAACAGTGCCAGTTACCGTGACCGACTGGCATCTGCGATCGCCCGCGCGATTCTCGATCAACAAGCCTACGGGGATCCTCCAGGGCGCCTGCCGAAGCCCATCAACAAACCTCCCAGCCGCCCGACCGATCCGCCGGGTTCGTGAGACTGCACAACTGAGACACTCGAAGTTTCCAAGGGAGAAGTGGCAAAAAATCTCAACGACCCGCTCCACCTTCTCAAGCAGTCAGGCTCAAAGTGAACCGAGTGACGACGACGTCCGCCGGACTACTTTCTCTTAATCCGGATCCGACGGTATTCCATCTGACCACGGTCCCCTTCCAATCCGATGGGACCGCTGGCCGGCACCTTCATCGCTTCCTCCAGAACCTCGCCGTTGCAAGTGCACCGGGCCGTCCGGCCTTTCACCTCGACCACGATCTCGTTCCAATCACCGGCCTTGTAGGACTTCAATTCCTTGTATGGCCCGGCCACCAGATAGTCCCGGCACTGGAGTTGGGGGCGCCTCACAAAGATCCCGCTGTCGGCATTGGCGTTGGCACGAAACTCCAGCTTCAAGACAAAATCAGACCCAAACTCTTCGTGAGTCCAGAGCTGGGTGAAGCTTCTTCCCTCGGGCGGCGTGGTCACTATCAAGCGTCCGTGTTTCGCCAGGTATCGCCCTTCACTGCTGCTCGCCTTGCCGTCAAACCCCTCCTTTTTCTCCAGAGTTTTCCGATTCCGGTATCCCCACCCGGTGAGATCTTTCCCGTTAAAGAGCATTTCAAATCCCTCCTCCGGTTGAAAACGATCCTCGGGAACCTCCACCAGATCGAGCGTCTCCAAAACCGGCCGCAAGGTCTTGGCCCACATCTCATACCCTTTTCCATTGGGATGGAGCAAATCAGGGAACTCTCCCTTTCGAGCGTTGCCATTCTCATCGGCAAACATCGCCCAGGTATCGACCAGCGTGACGCGTGAATCACCTTTGACGGCGGCGGCATAAAGCGCGTTGATCTCTTTGATCTGATCTGCCGGGCGCCTCTTTGATTCGTGGCTGGGAAAAACGGTACAGAGGACAATCGGAAGGTCCTTGTTCGATTTCTTTAGCCCTTCCAGGATGAGTTTGAGATTGCCGGCAATCACCTCCGGAGTGTCACCTTCCTCAAGATCATTGGTGCCCATCAGCAGCACGACTCCCGAAGGTTTCAAGGCGAGGACATCCTCTTGCATGCGGTAAAGCATCCCTCTTGTGGTATCACCACTGATGCCGCGGTTGGCCACCTTGGTCGCCCCGAAAGCTCTCTTGAAATCATCACCCCATCCCTGTGTGATCGAGTCTCCCAAGAAGACCAGCGCTCCCTGTTTTTGCTCAACCTCTTTGGCCCAAGCCGTCCGCTTCTTGAGCCAAAGATTCCGAAACCAATCATACTGTCGGATCGTTCCTTTTCCCGCCGTGGCGCTCTCAGAAGGAACCGCCAATCCGATTTCGCGGGCGTTGGCGACCGGCTGACACAAAAGGCAAAGCGCAAGAACCAGATTCAGTTTCATCGTGAAACCATGAGCCAACGCACACACCCTGACGAGATTGATTTTCGTGGCAGCCTGATCAGCTAGTTTCCAACCGGCACGACTTCGATTCGATAGTATCTCTCAGGAGCGTTGGAAATCGCCGGGGAGACCTCCAGGCGAAAGACCGAGTCATCCAAAGTGATTGATTGGAGATTGGGGGTGTCCGGAATGACCTCCCAGCTTTCCAGCCCAACCGAGGTTGACAGTTCCCAAGTATAATCCTGAACCCCGTTGGCCCACCGCAGCGCAAGACCATCACGCCCAAGGGACAAGGGACCCGGGCCCGGGACCAGCGGAAGACCGTTGGTGGCATACTCGACCAAATTTGACTGGCCATCGCCGTCGGGATCGGCGTTCGGGCCGCTGATCGAGTCGTCGGCCGCCTCAGCTGGCGAGAAAAACTGTGTCCTCCATTGATCAAATGATGAGATCGCAATGGCTTCTGCAGTTGCTGTCACACCGTTAGCATCACTTGCAATGGCAAACCTCCTCAGGCGTCCCATTTCACTTTGGTCGACCTCGACAAACTGGCCCGTCACCTCATCCGCTTCGATGAAACGAAACACCTCATTCTCGGGCGGAAGATATTCATCCAACAACTTCAGCGTTAGCTTGCCATCCAGTGCCAGTTGGCCTCCCACCTCCAGAAAGTCGAATTCAGTGCCGGGATCGGTTCCCGCAAACTCCACGATCATCTCACTCCCGGGCAGGAGGGTGACGTTTCCGGTAACCAGACCGGCTCCCGGCGAAGCTCCCAGAGAAATGGTCCCGTTGGTGGTCAGGTTGCCCTCGATGTTGATATTCCCCACCAAAGGCACGATGCCCTGCACGTCGTCCCGGACGCTCTCAACGTCGCCAATCACCTTAGCTCCGTTTTTCATCAGGATCTGGTTTCGATGAAGGAGAGTTCCCCCACCCATATCAAAAAGGGTGCCGTCGAGTTCTAGCTTCCCTCCAACGTTAAACGGATGCGCAAAGCTGGGCAGATCCCCGAAGATCTTCCCACCCGGAGTCGTCGCTTTTAGTTTCAAGGTCGCCATCCGTCCCAATCCGAGAATCTGGTCATTCCCGGCTGAGGTCGTCACAAGACAGCGGGACCCTGCCGACATGTCCCAGGTCCCCTTGTCCAGAAATCCCTCAACCACCACTTCAATCAAGGCACGGGCTGGAAGCACCAGAGTTGAATTCGATCCCACAAACACTCCTTCGGAGCCGACTTCAAAGGTCAGGGGGACTTCAATCGTCATGGGCTGGGGCAGGTTTGCGGGTATCACCAGGCCCGTGTTTTTTTGCGTCGAATTCAACACGATCCCCCCTCCATCGGAAAGAGGGGCATCCTGAATATTCGCCTTCAGCTCCAGGAAACCAGCGACCTCGATTTTCGATGCCAAAACCAAGGGACCTTCGACAGTGGCCACCGTTTTTTCACCCAGCTTGAAGTCGAGATTTTCGCCAATCACGGAATCACTCATCGTCCCCTCCTGAATCTCCGCTTCGAACAGATAGGATGGGCGAACTGTAGCACTTGTGGGCTTAAGGAAGTTCGCATCGACGATTTCAAAAAACTCGGTTTTCACTTGAATCTGACTGATTAAACCAGGGACGACTTCCCCGGTGATCCGGGTGAGCCCCCCACCTGTTGTCCGGCATAATTTTGGCCCGAAGTCTTTCAGGGTGAGTTCCGCGCCCAGTCCCACGTGGTAAACTCTCAAGGCTAAAGCATCGATACTCATATTGGCTCCACTCAATTCAAGCTTTCCCTCTTCAAGTTCAATGCTGGCATCGAAGCTTCCTGGCTCCTCCCGATCAAAGGCAATGACGCTTTCGCCATCCCCGATTGTCTCTACCGACGACCCGTCGTTGTAATAGAGCGCGACCGATTCATCAGGGATCGGAGCGAATGTTGCTCCCCTGATCCGGTGCTTGGCTTCAGCACCAAATCGAACAACCCCGTAGTTTACATCAGCCAGTTGAACAAACGATTCGGTAAAATTGGCGTCCAAACCCTCCACGGGATCTTCCACCACAAACTCTCCTCCCACTGTCACAAATCCAAAGTCCTGCGTTCGTAGCGATCCCCCATACATCGTGATGAGCCCCTCGCTGTCCAATCGCCAGGCAACGCCCAGCGTTTCATCGTCCTCAAGATCAATGACAAAACCTTCCCCCGATGGAGTCGGGTTATTCATGATCTTGACGGTCAGATCTTGCGGAATCACGAGGGATTTTTTCAGCTCCTGTCGTCCGGCCCCAGTCACCGTCAGAGTGGTTCTCTCATCCACTTCCAGAAGAATGGGTTCGGGAGAATCCCCACCCCACCGGATCAACGACGCGGGAGGCACTGCATTGAAAATGGCATCGCTCAGCAGCCGAATGGTCCCCGATTCCCAAATGGCCCCACCGGTAAAGGTATTGACGGTGATCCCGGCCTCCTCCCCATCGAGGATAAACTTTCCCGACAAGACAAGGTTCCCCTCTTCCACCACCATCGGGGTGTCAGTGAAGGTCCCTTCAATAAGCTGTAGAGTCAGTTCACCGCCTTCCACCGAGAAAGGCACGTCATCGGCATCAAAGCGACTCGCTTCGATACGCGCGTTCGACGGGCCTTCCTTGGAGAGCAGACCGGTCACGGTGAAGTCATCAACCGTGACCACACTTTCACCCAAAACCATACTCCCGTCACCCGTCACTGAAATGGTCTCTGCCTGACAGTCGACTCCCAAATCGATGGAACCGTTGGTCACCTCAAGACTCTTCACTTGAATGTCCGCATCCAGCACCTCTACCAAAACATCGGAATTGATTCGCACTTCCGCCGTTCCATCAACCGGCGGGATATCATCACGGGGCTGGCCATTTTCATCGGACCAGTTCGAACGCCCTCCGCTAATGGTATGCCAGTTGGCGTCGCCGGCACCACTGTCCCAAACATAGATTGCACCGGGCGGACGATTCCCCTCGAATGTAGAACGAACAATGACCCTCTTCCCGTTGGCAAGATCGGCGGCAAAGGCAATCTCTCCGAAATCATTGAGCCCGGGCGTCCCGCAATTCCCCCGCAACCCCGGAGTGGTGGCATTGGCATCGAAGCGCTCCCCTACCGCGTCCGGAGTGAAGTGAATCTTCGTGATCGTACTCCCATCAAGCGGGTCTCCTTCCAAGGCAATCTTCACCAAGCCTCCCGAAGGATCGGTGGCGTAAAGCCCGGTCGTTCCATCACTCAAATCGGCCAGAAAGGCCAAATAGCCGGTCTGGGTCCCGGCCAGATTTCGAGACTTGAAGAAGGTGGGATTGGTATCGGGCTAGGAGCCAAAGCTCCCTCCAAGAGGGGCCCTCACCAACGTCAGCACCACTCCAAGATTCGGGTCGAGAATCCAAACTCCTTCCTCGTTCGTTCCACTCGCTCCCGACCGAATATCTGAACTGAAAGCGATCTGGTCACCATCAAGAACCGCCCAGTCCGCGTCATCGATGTTTCGAAAACGAATCGTTCCCTGGTTGGTAGTCACCTCGGTGAATTCGGAAAACAAACCGAGTGGAGTTGCCACTCCGGGTAATGCAATCTTCCAGAATCCGGTCGTGATGGATCCCAGGGGCGCCCGGAGATAGAGCGTTCCGTCGCCTGTCACCGCACAATCATCGAGGGCAATGGTGGCGGTACTTGGTGCCCCTCCGTCAGGATTGGGCAAAGGGGTCTGTCCCGAAACAAACAATGGAGTGAGACTGTCGTCCGTCGCGCCTTGACGATAAACCACCGGGATCCTCCCGCCCGTTGTCTGCACTTCGGCAAAGAAGTAGGCGTTCTCGGCGTCATCCACCCCGATCAACTTGTTCCGGGCTGTGAAGGTCGCATCGAGGTCCGACAGTATCCCGGGTGCGGGTGTGGCGTCGTAAACCACGGCTTTGACTCCACTTGCCGACCCAGCCCGGAAGATGGACGTGAACAACCCTCCGGTATTTTCCCAGATGACCGCGCCCTGGTCAGTGACCAACATGGTCGGAACTCCCCCTCCGTAAGATTCGTTCCGATCCTCGCCTCGTCCATCCAGCACCGGAAGTGAATGGAGGAAACTCCCTTCGCCCGGCAGAGTCAAATTCGAGGTCCAGAAGATCGGCGCTCCAAACGGGCTCCCCTGTTCGAACAAATAGAGGAAACCTTGGTTCTGTTCCTCCGCCTTCATCGCGATGGCATGGAAACGCCCGGAAGGACTGGTCGCAGTGGCATTCAATGGAACCAAGGAACTCTGGTTTCCACTGTTCTCAAACGACACTCCGCTCAGAGGCTGGCCGCTTTCGGCGAGGGTTTCCAGATTGCCGGACAAGGACACCTTGTAACGTCCGGTGATGGTATCATTGTCGATCGTCCGCTCCGCCACAAAGGTGATGCCCCCGTCCTCGTGGATTCCTACCGGATAGAAGCCTCCTACAAAACTCAATGGAATATCCTCCCAGTCCAATTGCGCCGGATCAAGAGTGCGCGCGACCACCTCGAGAACAAGATCACCATCGGCTGCCGCCAGACGGCCTGTGGAGCCAAGATGGCATCCAAGAGCGAATAAAAAACAGGAGGTTAGGGAACCTCTGATTAATCGCCAAGCGTATTTGATTTCGTTAGACTCTGGGGCA
>JASFWU010000152.1:0-6756 GCA_050049035.1 Akkermansiaceae bacterium
ATTACTTCCTACTCAACCTCAGCCACACCGACGGAAAACACATCCACAAGGCAAACGGTCGTTTCATGGGATCGCAGGGTGGCTACCGCGGATGGGCCTTGCAGGTTTCTCCCGACGGCAAGACCACTCCGTTTGCGAAGGGGTTGCGCAGTCCGGCCGGCCTTTCCACCGGACCCGACGGCAAGCTCTACTACACCGAGAACCAGGGCGAATACAATGGAACCTCCAAGCTTCACCACCTCCGCCAGGACAAATACTACGGACACCCATCCGGTCTCGTGGACCTTCCGGGAATGAAGCCCTCCTCCGCCGAGATCGCATGGGACAAGTGGGTTCCCCGCCGCGAGGTCTCGCTCGCCCTCCTTCCGCAATCACGGGTCGCCAACTCACCCGGCAGCCCCACCTGGGACACCACCAAAGGAAAGTTTGGCCCCTTTGCCGGAGAGCTCTTCTGTGGTGATCAAACCCTTTCCACCCTCTTCCGCATTCTTCCCAAGAAAGAGAATGAGGCGGCTGTGATCAACTTTGCCGACGGCTTTCCATCCGGAGTGATACGACTTTGCTTCGACAACGAAGGTGCTTTGTTCGTCGGACAAACCGGCCGTGGCTGGCGTGCCCGCGGTGGCAGCCAGCAGGCCTTGGTCAAGCTCACTTACACCGGAGGCAAGGAGCCCATTCTTCATGATATTACCCGTGATGGCGAAACCTTCACCCTGCACTTCACCGGTGACGCCAGCAAGCTTCCCCAGAGCAGCGGTCTGTCGGTCGAGTCATGGTTTTATCATGACAAGCCGAGCTACGGTTCTCCGACAAACAACAAGCTTTCGGAAACCATCGCCAGTGAGAAGATCGACACCGCCAAGGGAACCATCACGGTGACTTTTGCGGCGAACTCCAAGAGAGCGAGAGGTCCCCGGGTTTTCCGTTTCTATTCCAAGTCGCTCCCGGTGAACAGGAACGGTGCCCTTGAGGCCTACTACACCCAGTCGAAGTAAGCTCCCGCCTCACCCTTTACCAAGAAAATCATCACTTCAGGAATCATGAAACATGCCCTTCTCCTCCTCCCATTGTTAACCGGGACCATGTCCGCCAACGACTGGCCCCAGTTTCTCGGACCTTCCCGCAATGCCACCTCGACTGAAACGGGTCTGGTGCGCACCTTTCCAAAGGGGGGACCGAAGGTGCTCTGGTCCGCAGAACTGGAAGGTGGCTTTGGAGGAGCGGCAGTCTCAGGTGATGAAGTCTTCCTTGGGGACCGGGTGGAGCAGGAAAAAGACATGCTGCTCTGCCTTGATTTTAATACCGGCAAGGAGAAGTGGCGTTACCAGAGCGCTTCGGAAGGTGAGCCTTCCTATCCCGGTTCCAGAAGCGTCCCAACAGTTGAAAAAGATGCGGTTTTCTTCCTGGGGAGTTTCGGAGAAGTCTTCCGGATCAACCGCCAGACCGGAAAAGCAGACTGGAAAATCAAGCTATCCGAACGCTATCCCGATGCCCAAACTCCGAAGTGGGGATACGCCCAGTGCACCTTGGTCGTCGGAGATGTCCTCATTGTGATGCCCTTTGGTGAAAAGACCGGAATGGCGGGATGGGACAAGAAGACCGGAAAGGAACTGTGGCGCACTCCCGGTATCGGGGACACTCACTCCTCGCCTGTCGTCGCCAACTTCGGCGGCATCGAACAAGTCATCCTGCTGACCGCCAAAGAGACCGGCGGTCTGCACAGCTTCGACCCCAAGACCGGCAAGAAGCTCTGGTTCACCGATCTCTACCAAAACCGGATTCCCATTACCGTCCCGGTTCAGATCGATGACAAACGCCTCTTTGCCTCGGGCGGATACGATGGCGGCTCCAAGATGCTCTCGGTGGTGAAATCGGGAGATTCATTTGAAGTGAAAGAACTTTGGTCCACCAAGAAAGGGACCCAGGTTCACCCTCCCCTGGTTGTCGACAAACACCTCTACTTTCTTGCGAACGAGAACTCCAATCACAAGGGCAGGCCTCGTCGGGAGAAGGGCGGCTTGGTCTGCTACACCCTCGATGGAAAAGAGCTCTGGAGCACCGGCAACTCTCCCTTCATGGGGCGTGGAGCCAGCTTGTTCGCCGATGGCATGCTCATCATTCAAGATGGTGAAAACGGAACACTTCGACTGGTCGACCCGTCTCCCAAGGAGTTCAAACTCCTCGCCGAAGCCAATGTTTTCGGCACTGACCCGGAAAGCAGAAAAGATCTCCGCTACTGGAGTCCCATGGCGCTCGCAAACGGTCGACTTCTGATGCGCGGTCAAGGCAAGCTCCTTTGCCTGGATCTCAACAAATAAGAAGCCAGATCCTATCCTCCCGGAATCGGCCGGGGTTCATCCCACCGAACCTTGTAGATCTTCTCGCCGGAGAGGACCTTCGAGTCATCAGGGGAAAGCCGACGGATGGTGTCGCTCCACCAGGTGGTCTTGGCTCCACGATGCCAAACCACACGACCGGTCTTGCGGCTTCGATCGATCGACTTGACCTTTACCTCGTCTTTCAAGGGTTCGAACGGAGCGAAAGTCCCCTTCTCGATTGCGAAGAGATAGCAGTGTTCATCGACTGACAAAACAAGCTGATCGTCATCCCACCAGGAAAGGTCATGGCCACCGGATTCCGGCAAGGGCAAGCGCTTGTCAACTTTGGCACTGCTCTGCCCGATTGAAATTTTGAGGAGTTCTTTGGTGCCCAGGGCCCAAAGACATTTTCTTTTAACGTCCCACTCAACCCCGTGCGCTCCATAAAGCGGTACGGTCATGGTCGGTTTGAGGTCTGCTCCTGATTTGGCTCGATCAAAGATCCGAACCTCGTCTCCCCCGAAACTCGCCGCCACCGCCACCTGGTTTTTGGGCAACAGACAGGCACTGTGGGCATTCCTTGCGGTGGTGAAAAAATGACAACGTTTGTCACTGCGACTGACCAAGGCCACGCCGTCGCTTGAGGAGGTGATCAGGATCATCCCGCCATAGGGTTTGCAGTCGTCAGTGGTGGCAAAGGCTCCGTGCTTTTCCTTCGGAATCTTGGGTGAGTCCGCCGCAGTCCATTGCCAGGTCCCCTCTCCCTTTTCGTGATCAAATACAAAGACCCGCTCCATTCCGCAAACGATCCAGGGCGATTCCCCGGCATCCGCAAGCGGCTTGAAGAACATCAAGCAAGCGAAGAGGAGGACGATTGATCTAATGTTCATGACAATTCGAAGCTCCAAAGGCTTCTTCAGTTGAGTCAGCCTCAGATGGCATCTCCAGAGCTAACGCATTTGTGCGCGTGCCACGGGCAGGAACTCCCGTAGCTTCTGGATTCTCGTTTTGTTCACCGGATGTGTGCTGAGGATCTCAGGGTTTCGATTGCCCTGGGTTGCCTCCATTCGCTGCCAGAGAGTGACCGCCGCTTCAGGATCGTAGCCCGCCCTTGCCATAAAGATGGTCCCGATTCGATCGGCCTCCAGCTCCTGGGAGCGTGAAAAGGGCAGTCCAAACAAGATCCGACCACCCTGCTGGGCCACTTGGCCGTATTGCTGGGAATTCTGATTGCCCCCAAGAACCGCTCCGAGGAGGGCGCCTCCCAAGGCGATCGTTTGGTTTCGTTGGACCCTGGCCTGGGCATGATTTGAGGTCACGTGCGCCATTTCGTGAGCAACCACCGCCGCAAGCTGGGCATCGGTCACGGCCACCTTGAGAAGGCCAGTGTTGATTCCCACCTTTCCACCGGGCAAGGCAAAGGCGTTGGCTGAGTTATCATTGAAAACCTCGAACTCCCAACTTGCTCCGGGGACACTGACCACCTGACGCAGCCGGCTCGCCACCCGAAACACCCGGGTGCGCGCGGCCGGATCACGGGAGATTGGTTTGGTCCGTTTGTAGGTTTCAAAAGCAGCCGCACCCTGGCGCCGGAGTTCGGATGAAGCGGGACGCACCGCCACCTGACCGGTGCTGGCTTGGTAGGCAGCCGGAGCCGCACACCCAACGGCGATGATGGATAAAAGGAGTGGGATGGATTTGGCCCGAAAGACTCTTCTGGCGAACTTTCTCATGTTCGGAGCCTAGCGTCTCCGGAATCACTGTCAATTTTGCCTCGGGATCACCGCAAAAGGTTGTCAGAGCGAATGCAGTGAGCCACACTCACCCAGCACACGCGTGAATCTCCCCAACTCCATTACTCTGGCCAGACTCGTCCTGACTGCGGTCTTCGTGACATCCGCCAGTTTGGGGGGGACGACCGGCCTCGCCATCGCTCTCGTTACCTTTGTTCTGGCCTCTTTTTCCGACTGGCTCGACGGCTATCTGGCGAGAAAACTTGATCTGGTCACCTCCCTGGGCAAGCTCCTCGATCCCCTTGCGGACAAGATCCTCGTGGCCTCGGCGTTTGTGTTCTTCACCAGCGTGGACCGTTGCCCGGTGTGGGTCACCACCCTGATCATGGCCCGGGAGTTCATGGTTACCGGTCTCAGGCAAATTGCCGTGACCAAGGGACAGGTGATCGCGGCGGACAAACTTGGAAAATGGAAAACCACCCTGCAACTCGGATTTGGGGTGACCTGTTTGCTTTCACTCATTCTCGAAACGACCACACCCAACTCGGGCCTTGCCGGGAGCGTCGAGGCTCTGTGTGATCCCTCGGGAGTTCTTTTCCTCGGTTCTCTCTATGGTTCACTTGCCCTCACCGTGATTTCCGGAGTCAACTATCTGGTGAAGTCCCGCAAACTGTTCGTCGACTAATGCTCATCACCAACGCCCATCTCATCTCACCAGGCATCTCCCGGAGGGGAGCCAGTATCCGAATTGACGATGGCTTGATTACCGAGATCGGAGAGGAGATCTCCGGCGATCTTGATCTCGGAGGAAAAATGATTCTCCCCGGATTCATTGATATCCACTCCCATGGAGCTGATGGGGCGGATACTTGCGACGCTTCAGTCGAAAGCCTCGACCACATTGCTCAAGCCAAGCTTCGAGAAGGAGTCACGACCTGGCTCCCTACAACCCTGACCCAGCCTGCGGAACGATTGGTGGAAATCGTTCAAACGGTTGCCGATTGGGCTCCCTCGGCTCCCCTTAACGTCCCCGGTGTTCACCTGGAGGGACCGTTTATCAACCGGGAAAAAGCAGGAGCCCAGAATCCGGAGTTTGTCCGTCCACCAGACATCGACGAACTCCGTCGACTCCACGCGATTTTTCCAGCCCTCGTCTTATCGCTCGCACCAGAAATGCCGGGTGCCCTTGATTTGATTCGTGAGGCTGTAAACCTAGGCATTACCCCGTCGGCCGCTCACACCGCAGCTCACTATTCCGATGTTCAGAAGGCCATGGTGGCAGGCTTGCGTCACCTGACTCATTTTGGGAATGCCATGACGGGTCTTCATCACCGCGAGATCGGTGTGGTGGGAGCCGGACTACTTGAAAGTGACCTCAAACTTGAGATCATTGCCGATGGCATCCACCTCGCCCCGGACATGATCGAGCTCATTTTCCGCCGCGTGCCCCGGGAAAACATCATGATGATCACCGATTCGGTTTCGGCTTCCTGGCAACCGGACGGGGAAACATCCCTCGGTGGATTGGCGGTGGAAATCAAGGACGGCATTGCCCGCCTCAAAGGTTGCGGGACATTGGCTGGCTCCACATTGAAATTCAATGAAGGTCTCCGGCTCCTCTACGAGATCACCGGAGATCCCCTAGAAAATCTCGTGGCCACAACCGGCTTCAATCAGGCGCAAGCTCTGGGACTATCAGACCTCGGGAAAATTGAGGAAGGCTATCGAAGTCACCTCGTCGTCCTGAATGATGACTTCAAGGTGGAGCGCACGATTTGCAACCGCTCTTAGTGGTCGGGCCAAAGAGACGACTGATCTCGGAAAGCCGAGCTTACTCTTACTCGTTCACGCCCGGGACGGTGGGTGGCACTGGAACCGGCGTTGGAACCGGGGTGGGCTCAACTGGTACGGGAACCGGAACTGGCACGGGCTCCACCGGAGCAGGAACCGGCGGGACACCAGGGACTGGAGTTGGTTCTCCAAGAGCCGGGTCAACTACCGGAGGAACTCCGTCAAGAGCAGGATCAACCGGTGGTGGCACAGCCGACCCGCGGGCGATGACCATGATTTCAGGGACGTATCCAACTTCACCGGAATCGAGCTCCACCTTCACATAGGTGTCTTTGGTCGAAACAACCTTCATGGGAGTCGCCAAGGGAAGAACCTTGTCGGCACTGGCACTTCCAGTGGGAATCGCTTTAAAAAACGCGGCATTTGCCATCGCGGTCTCCACCCATTCGCCCGGCTTGTAGGTGGGAGTCACCACGGCGGCTGCGCTGGTCGAGGACGAACCCGGAGTACTCAGCGGATCAAAATCGCCACTGAGAGGGCGGTTCATATTCTTAAAGGCACCACACGAAACCAAAAACAGCGAGGCGGTTCCGGAAACAAGAATCACGGGGGCTTTCATGTGGCAACATTGCCCCACACCACCCTGCGGGTCAATGGCTTTCCTTGGCGAGCCCACTCGCAGGCCCTGCCACGTGCTGTGAATCCACAAAGTGCCCCGGCGTTAACCAACGCCGAGTTCTTCGCCCAGCTCGTCCTCAACGTAGCTGATCTCACGAGCCTGGAGTCCATGATCACGAATTCCCTGAAGGGTGCGCATTGATCCGCGGCGGGTTCCGGGCCCCTTGACCTTCTTCAACGCGGTCTCCACCAGCATTGGGGTTAAAGCTGCCAAACCAAGACAGGCCAGCGAGAGT
>JASFWU010000009.1:0-19840 GCA_050049035.1 Akkermansiaceae bacterium
ATTTGGTGGGTTCCTTAAAGCAATCCAGATGCCTGACTTTGCGTGGGTATCTTCCCTTGCTCTGAATCGAGGAAGATTGGCAGTGAGGGCAACACTTGGGTTCAAACTCTGACTTCAGCTCGACATGGAGGTGGAGCTCACCATCTTGGGAAGCCTGAAGGATTTGGTAACCCTTCAGGCCTATTTTTAGGTTATTAAACATCGGGGACATGATGGCTTCAACGCCTCATGTCCCCAATCTTTGACGAAGAGCCCAAATTTTGACGAAGAGCCCCACTCTCTTTGAAAAACAGTCAGTCTTGATGGACGGCCTTTGAAGACGGCGCGTCCGGATCGATCACGAGCGAGTGAATGGTCACCGGTCCCGGGATTTTCTCGGTATCAGAAGGAACCGTCTGGAGCTTTCCGTCCTCAGTTTCTGTAAAGAGAACGACCGCATTGTCGCCATGAGCCTCCATGAAATCCTGCAAGGTGAAGACATCGGTCAAGCGGGTTGATTTCATGACAGCGCCATTTCTCACCAAGGTCCTGAGATCATCGAGTCGAGGCCCATTCAAAAAACAAAACCTCCCGCGAACATGATTCGCGACCGCTTTTTGGTAATGAGCCTCCACATCGACCGGAGTAATCTGCCGAACATTGGCCTTTCCAAAACGATGCTGAAATTCCCTCGCCGCAAGCGAATTCACCTCGTTGTTCGGCGTCGCTGCGATCAATTGTCCGATCCCTGCAAAATCAATCTCCTCCTCCGCATATTCGGAAAGGATGTTGGCACGCACCGCCTGCAAGCCATCCAGTCTTGCCGCGGCCACCTTGTCGTATTGAGTGTCGAGCAGGAGACAATGGTGTCCCTCGTCGACCAGCCCTTTGGCAACCTTGCGAATCCACGGATCCGCCCCTGCAAACAAGACGCCGGTTGGGTTGGCGTCCGACAGTCCGAGTCGCTTTGCCAGCGGGGCGGCGATCAATCCGTAAAAGCTGACAGTCCCCAGAATCACGATGAACACAAGGGGCACCAATTCCTCGGCCTGTCCGGCCAAAACTCCCGACAATCCACCCCCGGGTTGTTCGGCCGCCCGGGCGATGATCTGGAGGGCAAAAACCGAGGTCACCGCTGCCGCAACGATTCCCCTCGGTGCCAGCAATGCCAGAAAAAGGCGCTCGCGGAAGTTCGTCGTTTTTGAACCAAAGTTTGCCGAAAAAACCGCCACCGGTCTCACCACAAAAATGAGGACGGCCAGGAAAGCCAGTCCCTTCTGCCAAACGGACAAGAGTTCGTTCAATTCGATGCGACCCGACAACATCAGGAAAAGCAAAGAGATGATCAGGACACGGAGGTTTTCTTTAAACTCCAGAATGTGCCTGACCGAGACCCTTTGTTGGTTGGCGAGAGCGACTCCAAGAACAGTCACCGTCACCAGACCCGCTTCATGCTGGATCGCGTTGGAAATGGCAAAAGCCACTCCCACCAGCATGAGAAAAAACATACTTTCCAGAAAGTCGGGAATGAGGTGGCGCGCCATCAATTCCTCCGTCAGCTTTGCCAGAACCCATCCCAGCCCCACACCCACGAGAATGGTCTTGAAAATCGCAAAGGTGGCAGTCAGCAATCCTTCTTCGAGACTGCCCTCCTTGATCACGATAAAGACGAGAACTGCAAGAACCGCTCCGATGGGATCAACGACAATCCCTTCCCACTTGATAATCGACGCCACCTTCCGCCGGGGTTTGATCACCCGAAGCAACGGAGCAACAACCGTAGGACCTGTCACTACAAGAATGGCACCCAAGAGAGCACAAAGGAACCAATGATAACCGAGGGTGTATTTGGCGGCGACGGCTGTCAAAACACATGAAACGAGGACTGCAATCGTGCAGAGGCTCAAAACCGGAGCTCCCGCTTCCCGAAGCTCGGAGAACTTCAAGGTCAGCCCGCCTTCAAAGAGAATTATGGCAACGAAGAACCCAACCAAACTCAAAAGGGATTGTTCACTTTCCAGATAGTCATCAATCCGCGTGCCGGATGCTTGTGACAACACAAACCCGAAAATCAGGAGCAACAGGATTGACGGAAATTTCAATCTCCAGGAAGCCCACTGGGCGAAAACCCCGAGAAGGAGAAGATAAGAGAGATATGCGAGCAAACCCACCCAAGGAGAGTGTCGCGAAAGCGAAAATGTCGAACTTAAGTCAGCTCTATCAGAAATCAGATCGAGCCTCCCAAGCGATGAAAACGATCAAGATCGCCCGGAAAATTTGTAACGACCAGGACCTCTGAACGTGAGCTTGTTACCCCCCGATTCCGCACACCCGGGAACCGGCCTGTCCCGAAAAACCCCTTTCGCGGTCTCAAGGCTGCACTAGGTTCTCAGCGAAATGACAACAGCACAATACCATATTGAACCGACCCTTTTGAATCCAGTCGTCACTGGTCTGAACCAATTGGTGGCCGAGTCATACGGATTAATGGGACAACTTCATCTCGCCCACTGGAACATTGAGGGAACAGACATCCTCACGCTTCATGAGATGTTCCAAACTCAATACGGGGAGCTTTTCCAGGCGATCGACGACCTCGCCGAACGGGTCAGAGCCCTTGGGAGCTACGCCGAGGGAGGACTCAAGCGGCTTGCTTCCATGTCGACCATTTCGGAAGGTCCCACAGCCACCCAGTCGTCGGCGAAAGACTTTATCTCCAGCATCATACTGGGGCACGAAACTCTGGTTGCGAGCGCCCTCGAGACGAGAAAGCTGGCGGCCGAAGCGGGAGATTGCGAAACCGAGGACCTTCTGATCGCACGGATTCAGGTTCACTAAAAGGCGATCTGGTTTTTGCAGAGCTACCTCAAGTAGGTCCTCCTACCATCGCTCTCGCTTCGATCATGGTCCCGTTCGGGCGGAAGGAAGGTTGAACAGGCTTCCGTGGAGACCACGGGCAGTCATCGGGCGAAGAGTGGTCATTCTCTCGAATGTTCCTCTCGATCAAGTTGGTGCGATCGAAGAAATGGGCGCTTGGATTCCAAGTGCCCACGTTTTACCTCGTGTCATGACGATTTCCGAAGCAATTGAGGGCCGGGCCTCAGTACGGGCCTTTCAGGACCGACCGGTTCCGGTAGAAAAAATTCAGTCGATCCTCAGGACCGCGCGGTGGGCTCCCTCGGGGACCAACATTCAACCGTGGCAGGTTGCTGTGACCAGTGGGAAAACCAAAAATGCAATCGGCGACCGGATGATCGAAGCCATCAAAACAGGCAAAAAGCCCGATCCCGATTATCAATATTATCCTTTGGAATTTACCCCACCCTACAAGGCTCGCCGCATCGCCTGCGGGAAAGCGCTCTACGAGGCTCTCGATATCAAGAAAGAGGATCTCGAGCGGCGTGAAGAGCAGTGGCACAAAAACTACCATGGGTTTGGCGCTCCGGTTGAGCTGTTCATTTTTATCGAAGCCCATCTCGAAAAAGGCTCATGGATCGATGTCGGAATGTTTATCCAGAACATCTTGCTTGCTGCCCGCGATCACGGGCTCGAAACCTGCCCCCAGGCCGCATTCGCTGAGTATCCCGGAATCGTCCGTGCCGAACTTAGACTCCCTGATTCCATGCATCTGGTCTGCGGAGTCGCCCTTGGTTATCCGGACCGCGAGCATGTGGTGAACCAATACCGGACCGAACGCGAGGATGTCGACACATTCACCAGCTGGTTTCTCGACGAGTAAACAGGCTGGTCGACCCAATCGGGCGCCGACGCTTCATGAAACGAAGCAGCCCCGAAGGAATGATTCACCGGTCACTGCCTCGCAAATGTTCGAAAACACGATGGGAAAAATAGCGTTCCATCCGGTCGGGAAACACCGTCACCACCCGCGACTCCCGTCCGTAACGTTTTTTCGCTTCGAGAGCGGCCGCATAGTTCAGACCTGAACTGGGGCCCACCGGAAATCCCTGCTCCCAAAGCTTGCGGGTGAGTTCGAGGCAGTCCCTCTCGTGAATGAACACCTCTTCGAGACAACCTTGAGGACACTCCGCCTTCCACTCCTCGTAGAGCTTCGAAAGACACTCGATCACCCCGGGAACCTCCTTGCTAAAGGTCAGACTGCAGCATTCCGCGTTGCTTCCAAAGGCGTCGCCTTCGCAAGGAATCGCCGCGATTGCCGTGACATCACACGACGCCTCCTTGAAGGCAGCGTAAAGTCCGCAAAGGGTTCCACCGGTTCCCACTCCGCTCACCACCACATCGACACACCCGCACTCCATCTGCCCGAGAATTTCGGGACCTGTCGCACGCTGATGAGCTTCCGAGTTATCGGGATTTTCAAATTGCCGCGCGGCAAACCAGCCCTCTTTCTCCGCGCACTCCATCGCTGAATCCAAAACCCTCTGCATGCCTCCTGCCACGCGTCGCACCTCTCCTCCGTAGGCCTGGATCATCAAACCGCGCTCGGCCGTTGCGGTATCCGGAATGAAGGCCACAAAGCGCAGCCCCATCTGGGCACAGGCCAAAGCAAGGGCAATGCTGGTCGATCCGCTGGAAGCCTCCACCACGGTGTCGCCCTTTTTCAACTCGCCCCTTCTCCAGGCTTTCTCAAGGATATGACGGGCGATGCGATCTTTGGTCGATCCGCTTGGGTTCATGAACTCCAACTTGCAATGAACAGGCCCAAGCCCGGGATCAAGCTCCACCGGCACGAGCGGAGTCGGGGCAATCTGGCGGATCATCCGGCTGGCCGACGGAAAAAAAGGAAGGGTGGGATCGGGCATAACTTGAAATGGTGGGTTCTCTCAACCTCCCGGGCGTGGCTTCGGTGTTTTCAACTCCAAGTTCAAGGGAGAATTTTGGCCGCGACTCTCCCGTCGCCGGTCAGCTCAAACCTCCTTTTCGCCGAACGACCCATTCCGCGGTAAGAAGTAAGGCCAAAAGAACGAATACCGGCCAAATGTCCCACAACGAGGTCTCGCGTAATTCGGTGCGCGTTTCATCGCCACGGAGGAAAAGATCGGAAAGCACTCCTTCGCCATCGTAGACCCGTCCACCGGACATGGAGGCGATGGATTCAAGCAGTGGCTTGTTCAAGGTCGTCTCCGACAATTCGACCGCACTCAAGGCCCCGACGACGCGAAAGTTGGTGACGACCTGGTCCCGCACCGAGACTTCATAATTTCCGGGCTTCCGGAAAGGGCCTGCGAGGGCCTCATGCAGCCCGTTGGAGTTTTCCCGGGGCTTCAAGGGCACTTCGGTAACCTCTCCCGATTCATGTTTTACGATGGCCATCATCGTTTCGTCCATCAGCGGATTCAGGTCGCCATCGCGGAGCCTCACCATGATCTTCACCCGGTCGTCCCCGGTGTAGGTCAGTTGGTCGGTTCCAAGACGAAGCTTGTCGTCGCCCGCACGTAGATTGGGGCCGGCACCCCAGCGGACCAATTGTCCCCAGAATCGATGGTGATAGACATCACCGACACCTTCCCGCAAGCGCCAGGTCCGGTCGGCCAAAAGCATCGCCACCTTTCCTGCCCCGGTCTGACGGGTCACCAGAAGAGCGTTCTCGGCTTCCCGCTGACGACGCTCCGCGACTTCCGCGAGTGCCTTGTCCAACCCGGCTGCCGAATCAACCCGTGGTTTCTCCCCCTGGTCTTGTCGAGCATACAGCAGGACCTCGGCGCCCGGCTGCAGCCCGTCGACCGGATGACGCCATCTGATCTCGGGAAACTCGGTCCAAAGCCGCTCGTTACGGAACTGTCCTTCCACTTGTGCCGTGATGGGATGACTGCGCCCAGCATTGGTCAGGGTGAATTTGAACTCCTCGTCTCCGCCGTAGAAAGTTCTCTGAGAAACCTCGTACTTCACCGGAACCAGTTCCTTGACCACTTCGCTGCCAAAGGCGTGGGGCATCGACTCCGGGCCTGCCACAAGCACGAGCAACGCCCCCCTTCCCTTCACACACCCATCAAGAATCTTCCATTGTTCCTCGCTGAGGGCATCCGGCCCGACATCCCCGATGATGATGACATCGAATTTCCGCCATTCTTCCTCGCCTTCCGGCAAATGAGTGGCATTGGCTTCCCCAAAGGGACGGGTGGCGGAAGCGACAACCTTGGGCGGCTGGTGTCCGGAGATACGGTCGGGTTCCAACAGAACCGATTGAAGGTGAATGGACTGGTCACGACCATAGAAGAGATTGCGGAGATAGCGGAACTCCCAGCGCGGACTGCGGTCGATCAAAAGAACGTTGGTCCGGGCGTCGCTAACCACCGTCTGAAACTCCCAGGCATTGTTGTTCTCAAACTTCTCACCATCCAGTCCGCTCAAAACCAATCGGTAATCACCAATCCCTCCCTCGTCCGGAGCATGACGAAACTTCACTTCCTCGCGGTAACGATCCTGCGGGATGGAAATCTCACGGGAGTCCAGCTCCTCGTCACCCGCAAACAGCTGAACCTTCGCCTTCTTCCCCCGATACCCGTCGAACTTCAAAAGAGCACCCACCCGGATCCGGTCACCCAGGTAAACCGAGTCGGGAGAACGCACCGAGACAATCGCCGCATCCTTGGGCGGAGTTTCACTTCCGGTTGGAAACACCGCGATGGGCGCATCGAGGATTCCGAAACGACGGGCGACATCTTCGACACTCCCCGGCCGGTTGTGTCGGCCATCACTGAGGAGCACCACCCCGGCCAACTGGTCGGGAGGAACCTGGTCCAGAACGGTCTCCAGACCACCGGCCAAATCGGTTGCCTGATCCCAGCCTTCCACTTCGGTGGTATCATTCAGCAAGGCCCGTCTTGCCGAGCGCACGGTGCGAACTCCGATCTTTCCATCGAGTTCCTTCAAAAGTCCGCTCGCTTCCAGTCTCTCCCGGGCGAGGTCCAGACGGGTCCGGCTTTCCCCTTCATCGATCAAATCCATCGAAGCGGAGTCATCGACCAAAACAATCACTTCCCGCTCAATCTCCCGCTCAACGTAGCGGCTCCACACGGGCTGCAGCAGAATCCACAAGAGGGTTGCCAGCGTTGAAAGGCGCAATCCGGTCAGCCACCTTCCACGCCGCGGACTGATGGATGTTCTTTCGTAGCGATAGCTCCAAAAGATCAGCTCCGCGCCCAAGGCACCAATCAACGGAACGATCCACTGCGGCCAGAAGGGATTCAGCTCAAGGCCCTTCGACAGCAGAATGACCAAACCCCACAAGGCGAAGAAAATCGCGGTTCCACGAATGAGGGCTCTCATTTCGCACCTCCTTTCGTCTGGGACACCGCATCCAGAAAGGCCTCGGGAATTTCATTCCGCTTTTCAAACTCAACCTTCACTTCCTCACCTGCTTTCCTGGACTTGGAAACCCACCTCGCAAGCAAGCCTTCGAGGAAGAACAAAACCAGTGCGGCTAAAGCGAGAATCTTCCAGATTTCACGGCCAAACCCCTCGCCGCGCAGCGCGGCCAGGATATCAGATGCCGTCCTGACTTCGATCAAATCAATCTCCTTGCGAACGAGCAACCGGTCATCGTCGGTCCACGGATCGAGCCGGCTTTCTCCACCTTCGCGTTCCACCACCACCGGGACTTCCTTGAGGTCGGAGAGAAGATCCTGAATCCCATCAGGCACTCCGACCTTGTATTCACCGGGAATGGCCGAACCGTCGACCTCGAGAAGCTTGCCTCGTCGTCCGAGCAAAGCACTCACCCCACGGTCACGGCCAATCGGATCAACGGCTTCGGACTCGCCGATCAAAAGATCTTCTTCATCCCTACTGATCGGGCTGAAAACGGAAGAAGGAACAACCTCTTCCACTCCGTCGGGCCGCTCCCATTTGAGTCTCACAAAGGCATCGCCCGCTTCTTCCTCGTAGTGAGCTTCAAATCCCACAATCTGGCCTGCCGTCAGCTTCACCGGTTCGCTGCGGGTGGAGCCGACCCCGGCCTTGATGACAACATCTCCATCAAGCTTCAATTCGAGGGTATCGTCCACCACAGTGACAAAGCGATACTCGCCCGAAATTGGCGGCATGAGGGTTCCTTCCCAAGTGACTTCAAAGCGGTCACGTCGCATGCCGACCCTGGGAGCCTTCTGCTCCCAATTGAAATTGATCATGGGATCGATCCGCTTCATCGAACCTCCTGATTTGGACATCGCGCGATAGTGGGCGCTCAGACCTCCACCTGCGGGAAGAGACAAAGTTGGCTTCCAGCTGGCACGCACGTTGAGGTCCACCATTTGCCCACCGGCCAGCCAGTTGGTGAGCTCGTGAACCAGCGGGACAAAGACCGGACGGGCTGGCAAACCACCCATCCGGGCATCCAACGCAGTGGTCGTGACGAGGACCCGGCCGTTGCCATAGTCCCGCATTGCCAGAAAGATCTCGCCATCACCATAGCGGGCTGCCGCAGAGGCCCCATCCACCAGGCCTGAAGTGCTCCGGTACCCATCAATCACGGCCTGAGCCAAATCATCGCCCGCCGCGTCCTT
Organism: Akkermansiaceae bacterium; assembly: GCA_050049035.1. Lineage (GTDB taxonomy): Bacteria > Verrucomicrobiota > Verrucomicrobiia > Verrucomicrobiales > Akkermansiaceae > SW10. The sequence goes on from JASFWU010000009.1 coordinate 8,463, forward strand.
GAAAAGACTGAGAACGGGATGATCAAAGCTGCCCGGAGCCAGGCTCACTCCCTTTTCGGGGTAAACCATCTCGCCGAGCTTGATCGGAACCATCGGGCCATCACCGCCACGCCATTCCTGATAAAAGCCCGACTCGATCCTGGGGCCCGCGATGATCCAGAGCCCTCCCCCGTTCACGACAAAATCCGATAGCTTCACAGCCACCGAAGAAGGGAGACGTGCCACGTCGGCCAAAATGACCACGGCATCCTCGGTCAATTCCTCTCGGGTCAGTCCCGCGGCATCAATGACCCGTGGATCGACAAAAGTTTCTTCATTGCCCGAGACCGGAGCGAGAGCCAGGGAGGTGTATCCTCCGGCCCGATTGAAAAACGAAGCTCCGGCGTTTCCTTCCACAATCAAAACCGGAAGCGTCTTTTTCACCCAGATGGCCTTCTCGGCAAAATCGTCGGCTTTGAGATCGTCGTTTCCATCAAGTTCGACACGAATGACCTGGGGGCCGACCGTTGAGAATTGATGGCGGTAATCGATGATGGTGGTTTCGCCCGGCCCCATCTGGCCCAGCCCCTTGGCCTCGAGTTTCTTGTCACCGGCAGTCACTTCCATGAGTCCGGGCGTGACCACTTCGGTCCCGGTGTTTTCGATGGTGACTTTGATGACCACCTCCCGGTCGGTCCCGATGATCGAACGGGAAAGCTCAATCCCGGTCACGGAAACATTGCGAATCTTTGGAGGAGGGGGAAAGGAGCGCAGCAGGAGCCGGGGCTTGGCTCCATCCGGCAACCCTTCCCAGGCTTTCCCGAGATTGACCCAGGAAGTATTGCTCTCGAGTTGCCATCCAATGCGCTGGGTGTCGGTAAAAACGACGAGGTCCTTGCTGCTCCCCCGGCCTTCCGCCAATGAAAGAGTCGCCACCCCAAGCGCCTCATGGGCACGGAACGGCCCGCCTACGGGCTCCAGCGAGTTGAGCACCTCGAGAACATCGGCGCGATGGGTCAACGGCGTTCCTGTTTTGAGCTCCGGAGCGGGTCCACCCAACACCACCGAAAAGGCCGTGCCCTTGGGAGCTTCGTTGACAAAACCCTTGGCCTCCTCAATGGCACGATCAAAGGCGGTTTTCCCGTTTTCGCGAATCTGCATCGAGGTCGAACCATCGATCACCAAGGCCACATCCCGGCTTTCACTCGTTTGGAACCGTCGCAAATTGAGACTCTTTTCCTTCCAAACCAAAACACCGGCACCAATCAAAAAGGCGAAACCGACCAGGCGCATCATCCATCGCATGCGTAATGCGGAGAGCACAAACGAGCCTCCCAAGGCAGCAACTCCCAGCAGGATCAATGGCAACACGAACAGCCAGGGAAACTCGGAATCGGGTGGCACAAACGGGCGAGCCACCGCCAGGACGATCAGGGCGATCAAAAGGCAGCGTGCAATCATCAAAAGAAAATCCTCCCACTCCATGCGACGACGACGTGCTGCCACGGTGTCGAAAAGAAAACGCATGGCACCCCAGTCGTAGGGCTTGGCGGCCTGACGACGGATCAAGTGCAGGATGATTGGAATCAACACCCCGGCCAAACCGGCCAACAACCATGGATTTCGAAAAAGCATCTTACTTCTTCCTCCTTCCCAGATATCGAACCAGTGCTTCTGATACCGGCGTCTTGGTCGACACCGGCACATAATCCGCCCGGAGCTTCCCGCAGACTGTGTCAACCGAGCTGATGAACTCCTTGAGCTTCTCGAGATAGGCCGCCCTCACCGCCTGGGGATCGATTCGCAGCATTTCCCCCACCCCTTCGAGATCGCGAAAACGCTGGAAATTCCGGAACGGAAACTTGAGTTCCTCCTCGGCCAACACATGAAAAATCACCAGTTCGTGTTGGCGATAATCAAAATGGTGCAGAGCCTCAACGAGTTGGTCGGGTTCGTCAAAAAGATCGCTGATAAGGATCACCAAGCCACGACGAGGAATGCGCTCGGCCACTTCGTGAAGCACCGAACCCACTCCGGTTTCGGTTCCGGCTTCCGTTTCGTAGAGTCTCTCGCAGATCCTTCGTACTTGGCTCGGACGGTTTTCCGCCCGCATTGAGACACGCAATTCATCATCGAAAGTCACGAGACCGGCGGCATCGCCCTGCTTGATAAAAAGGTAGGACAAGGCGGCCGCAAGGTATTGCCCGTATTCGAGCTTCGAGAGTTCGGCTTCGTCGCCCCGGAAGGTCATCGACCCGGAGATATCCAACGCCGTGGTAACACGAAGGTTGGTCTCTTCGATGTATTGTTTAACGACATTGCGATCGCTCTTGGCCATGACCCGCCAATCGAGATTTCGCAAATCATCACCAAGGGCATACTCGCGGTGCTCGGCAAATTCCACCGAGACCCCTTTGTCGGGACTGGTATGGCGACCGGTCAGAGTGCCCTGCTTTCGCAGCCGCGAAAGCCATTCAAGGCGACGCAACGGCCCGATCACCTCGGGGGCAAGCAGGCGCATGCTCTCGGGTAACTTCAAGTGATCAGGTGTCTCGGCCATTCCCGTGCCTTAAGCAAATTCCTAGATCTTGATCTCGGCGTCCGATCCTCCGACCTCGCTCACGAGGCGCTTGATGATATCGTCGCTCTTCACCCCGGCGGCTTCGGCATTGAAGGTGGTCAACACCCGGTGTCTCAAAACCGGAAGTGCCACTGCGGCCACATCTCCGTTGGTGGCATGCACCCGACCGCGAAGGACGGCGTGGGCCTTGGCTGCGGAAATCAGGGCAATCCCGGCTCGAGGACCGGCACCCCATCCCACCATTTCCTTCACAAAGTCCGGGGCATCGTCGGAAGCCGGACGAGTGGCTCTCGCAATCCGAGCTGCAAAATCGATGACGTGGTCGCCAACCGGGACCCGCTTGACCACCTCCTGCAACTGAATGATTTCCGGACCGCTCATGAGCGGCGTAATGGTGGTGGAGCTTGGGCTCGTCACGCGACGGATAATCTCCCGCTCTTCCTCATCGTTCGGGTAATCCACCACAATATTGAAAAGGAAACGGTCAAGCTGGGCTTCGGGGAGCGGGTAGGTTCCCTCCTGCTCGATCGGGTTCTGCGTTGCCAAAACAAAGAAAGGCTTGGGAAGGTCCAAAGTTCGTTCACCGACGGTGACGTGTCCTTCCTGCATCGCCTCCAGCAGAGCGGCCTGGGTTTTAGGTGGCGTCCGGTTGATTTCATCCGCCAGCACCATGCTCGCGAAGAGCGGACCGTTCACAAAGCGGAAGCCACGATGGCCGGTCTCGGGATCGACTTCGAGAACGTCGGTTCCGGTGATGTCCGCCGGCATGAGATCCGGAGTGAACTGAATCCGCTTGTATTCCAGGTCAAGGGCCTGGGACACCGTGGAAACCAAAAGCGTTTTCGCGAGCCCCGGCACACCAACCAAAAGAGCGTGGCCCCGGCAGAACATTGCCATCAAAACCTGCTCAACAACCTCCTCCTGACCCACAATCACACGGGCCAATTCCTCCTTCATCCGACCATAGCTCTCGTGGAGCCTTTGCACTGCGGCCTTATCTTCACTCATGTTAGGAGCTAGCTACGCCCACCTGTCTTGCTCTCTTGCTCTTTTTTACCAAGAAAGCGCCCATTTTTTTGGCCCGGGAAAGATCACCCCAAAAGCCGGGCCGCATCCTTGGCGAAATAGGTCAAAATGATGTCCGCTCCGGCCCGCTTGATGGCAGTGAGACTTTCCATCATGACGGCCTCTTCGTTGACCCATCCGTCGGCCGAAGCGCTCTTGATCATGAGATACTCGCCGCTCACCTGATAGGCGGCAACCGGCAGCGTGGTTTCCCTCCTGACATCGCTGATGATGTCCAGATAGGCCCCCGCCGGCTTAACCATCACCATGTCGGCTCCCTCTTGTTCATCGAGAGTCAACTCACGAAGGGCCTCCCGGCGGTTTGACGGGTCCATCTGATAGGTCTTCTTGTCCCCCGCCTTCGGAGCAGATCCGAGAGCTCCCCGAAATGGTCCGTAATACGCCGAAGCATACTTGGCGGTGTAGCTACAAATGGAGACTTTCTCGAATCCAGCCAAGTCAAGCGCTGCCCGCAAGGCTCCCACCCGACCGTCCATCATATCGCTGGGGGCGACGATATCCGCTCCTGCAACTGCTTGGGCCAGGGCCTGTTGACAAAGAACCTCCACCGTTCGGTCGTTCACGATTTCACCATTCTCCACAATCCCGTCGTGCCCATCGATGTTGTATGGGTCGAGAGCGACATCGGTCATCACCACGAGATCCGGATAGGCACTTTTCAATGCCCGGATGGCGCGAGGGATCAAACCTTCGGGGTTGAGAGATTCCTCGGCCAATTTTGTCTTTAACGGCTCGTCAATTGCCGGAAACAACACCACTCCCGGGATTCCCAATGCCAGCGCCTCGCCTGCCTCCTTGACCAAACCGGCCAGCGACCAGCGGGTGCATCCTGGCATCGACTCGATGGGCTCATCGGCTTCAACGTCGTGTAAAAACAATGGCAGGATGAAATCACCGGGAGACAAGTTGGTCTCTCGGGTCAGGGCACGAATTCCAGCATTCTTGCGATTTCGGCGAGGTCGAATGGGAAGGTCCACGGGCGGACCATAAATTCGAAATTCCAAAATCCGAATCTTAAATTAGGCTCCTGCCCGTGGCCCACACTCCGTTCAGCGAACTCCTGCAGCAGGATCTTGGCACCTTGAAGCAAAACCTGCGGGAGCTTCTTGATCCCCATCTTTCCGAATCCGACCACCTTTCGCTTTTGAATGTGGCCTGTGGCCGGGGCGACGAAACGGGAGTCCTTGCCGAGGTTCTCTCGGAAAAGGCGACTTCGACCCACCTGCAGGGACTCGACATCCGCGCCGCGGAAATCGATCAGGCCAATTCACGCTGGAAGAAGGAACTCGCCAAACTTGCTCCCGGCGCTTCCGCGGATTTCATCACCCACCGCGGCGACCGCCTCATCGATCTTGCCGAGATCGGCACCCCCGACATCGCCTTCCTTCGTCACCAAAACTTCTGGAACGATCGACCGGTGTGGACCCGCATCTTCGATCAAACTCTCGAACGACTCGACGATGACGGCCTTCTCGTCATCACTTCGTACTTCGACAAAGAACACGAGCTCGCCACCGAGGCCCTACAGAAACTTGGCGCGGTTCAGGTGGGATCCATCATCAATCCGAACTCGCGCGCTCTTTCCGATGCCCCGGGCAAATCGGTCGACAAGCACCTCGCGGTTTTCAGGAAGAAGCCGTCGTAGCCTCAACTGATTTTAGATGCCGGCGATCTCGTGAAACGCATCATCCTCATCGTTACGGCCCTCAGCGTCATCCTTCCGATCGCCGCCCTTCTGGGTATGCGCTATTGGATCGCGCCTAATGAAGGATATCCAACTTGGGAAGCAGTGAGAAACATGATCGTGCGGGACGGCGAGGTGGTGATTGAAGTTCCTGATGAGGTTACCATTCTGAGGGTGGAATGCATTCGCCCAGAGGCCGATGTTTCGATCAACGGGAGAATCGCCACCGCCAAATTAGGGTATTCATGGAGCAAGATCACCCTCGATGTGAAGATTCGCGGAAGGAATCACTCTTGGATCTTCCATCCGAAAAAAGAGAACAACTGGGACCGGATTTCTTACCAGCCCGTTGATCCGAACGATCCCTTTTCAAACTTCACCAAGATCGTTAACGGGGTAACCAAAACCCACGACGATTTTTCCTGGCAGATCATCTCTGCAGGCAGGTAACGATTTCCAAAGCCCCTGCTTTCAGAATTTACCAACCTTACGAGGACTTTGTTGCGAAGGCTCCGTTGGAAATCTTGGGCGTGGAGACCGGAGGTCTCCGCCACGTCCCCCTGCCTTCAGAGTTCATCCTTCGTGTTCAGATCTCAAAGTTCACCAGCCTAAGCCGCTCCTCACTCGGGAACAAACTGACTTCAAAGTGATTCATCACGAAAGCATAGCTGACTCCCGTTTCAGGATTGGCGAAGCCATAGCTCCCGCCGGCTCCGGGATGCCCGAAGCAATCCCTGTTTGGTCCGAGCCCGAGCATCATGCCAAAGCCAAAGGAATTCTCGATTCGTTGGATGACATCCAGTCCCTTGATTCGGGGGCGGATGAGTTCGGGAAGAAAATCCTGTCGCAGGACCCAGTCGTAAAACCGGGCCAGGCCAACGGCAGACCCCACCCCACCCATCGCCGGGAAACCGGCCTGCCACGCTCTTGGTTGATTCATTTCGCTCACTCCCGCCAGGTCCGAAGGTGAAGAAAATGCCAATCGCGTCAGTGATTCCTTGGTCAGGAGAGCCTCGTAAAACGCCTTGGGCTCGCCCCCCTTCCCCAACTTGGCCGGGACCAACTCGGCCACCCGGTGGTGTTCGCTCTCGGGCAAGCCGATCCAAAAGTCGATCTCGTTTGGCCCGGCAATTTCCTCCCGCCAGAATTGATGCAAGGTCCGGCCGTCCACCCGACGCACCACTTCATCCGCAAGGAAGCCAATCGTTCGCGGATGATAGCCGTGCGTCCCAACTTCCCAAAGTGGCTCTTGTTTCTCCAGCGACCTCACCACGGCCTCATGATCCCAGATCGACGTCTTTTCATGAAGTCCCGCGAGACCTCCCTGATGTGAGAACAACTCTTCAAAAGTCAGACTCCCCACCTTCAGCTCCGGCCAAACCCGCTCGACCATTGCCTCTCCATCCATTCCGGCACGATGAAGCGCCATTAAAACACAAACCGCCATCGGCCCCTTGGTCGCCGACCAGACCGGAGCCATTGTTTCAGAAGTCCATGGCTTGGTGCGATGCCGGTCCGCGCACCCTTCATGACGGGAATACAACTCTTCCCCGTCTTTCCAGGCCACAAAGGACCAGCCGATCTCATCTTTCATAAGCCCAATTCTCCCTGCGCGTCGTCTACAGTCGCGTCAAACACTGCCCCAAGATGAGTAGAAACCAAGCGACACCTGACTTGGCCTGTCGCAATGCCAAACACTTTGGCAATCGCCACCTGGTATCCCAGTATTTGTCCGGCATATCGTTCTCTCAACTCTCCCTCATTCTTGACGGTATCGGTCTTGAAATCAACTACTTCAACCGACTCCACCCTGCCATCCTTTCGGCTCACTACCATGCGATCTACCACACCGCTGAGCCACTTTCCTTGGTGGATCAATTCGAAGCCCTGCTCGCGGAACAACTCACCGCCATCGTCCTCGAATACCGAGAAAATGGCGGGAACCGCCAGCGCATCTTCCACGATTTTACCGGCTGCCGAGTAGGGCTGCGAGGGAATCTCCCCGGGCTTCAGCCAGGCGATCTTTTCAAACAACTGATGCACCTCCTGTCCGATCCGTCGTCCGCTTCCTCCAGTCGATTCGATTTCTCCCTTGAGACGCGATGGACTGGTGCGACTCCGTTGCGGGCGACCTTCCGGCAAAACAGGCAGCACCCGAGCCAATTTCTCTTCCGACTCACCTACGCTGGCAGTCCAATCGGGATCCGACTCCGGAAATTCCGATCCTGTAGACTGACGTACGAGATTGCCTAAAGAAGCAAAACTCTCTTTATCCCTTCGCGACTTCGGCTCCTCCGGGAGATAGACGTAAAGACCACGCTTGGCCCGGGTCAGAGCAACGTAGGCCAAACAGAGCGCCTCGTACTTTTGCGTTTCCGACCAACGCTCGAAAGCCTCTCTCGTTTCCGGGAATGCCTCGTAGGCCCACTTGCCCGGGTTTTGCAAAACCCAGTTCTCACCGCGGGAAATGTCAAAATACCTCGAGTTGGGCACCTGCTCACGGTCCGAAAACTCCGGTAACATCACGACATCGAATCCGAGCCCCTTTGATTTGTGAATCGTCATCACCTGGATCGCCGCGGTTCCCGGAGCGGCAGGCACCTTGAGGTTTTCAACCCATCGCCAGGCCGCACGCGGACATCCTTCGCCCCGGCGATCGAACTCGGCAAGAGAAGCGATCAAGTCCTCGGCTCGTCGCCGCCCGTAGAGCCCCAGGTCATTCCATTCCGGAGCCACCAGAGCACTGACAAAGCGGGCGTATCCCGAGACCTGTACTTCGCGTATGATGCGATCCCATCGCGTCCCCCATCCTTCTCCGTAGCGGGCCAGCCCGTCCATCAAAGGAGACATCTCAAGAATCCCCCGACACATCCCATTCGCCGGATCAGCCAGCCAATGAATGAGATTCTCAATCGCCACCCCGACGGCGTGCTCACCTCCGGGTGTTCGTTCCCCAGCCTCAATCACTTCGAACCCTGAAGCACGTAACAACTCAGCGTAGTATTTGACCTCGCTTCCCTGCCGCACCAGCACGCCGCAGGTCAGCTTCTTCTTTCCAATTCCCAGTCGATGCAGTTCATCAACCAAAATCTGATCGGCCTCGTCTTTGGTAACCTCCACCACCTTGGCCTCACCGGTCACTTCAGGTTTGGCCGAGACATGATCAGTCCAAGTCCATTGTTCACTGACTGCTTTCCCAAACAGTCGTTCGATCACTTCGAGGTTCCCACAAACCGCATTCACCAACGCGAGCACCGCCGGGCAAGAGCGGAATGAAACATCCATCGGAGCCACCGTCAGTGCCTTCCCATAGTGCTCAAGAATCTCACCAAAGAGAGCAACGTCTCCTCCCCGCCAGGCATAGATTCCCTGCTTGCGATCCCCCACCACGAAGAAGCTCCCTTCGTCACCCGAGATGGCCTCATCCATCAAAGGCTTCAAGGCCTGCCATTCCTCCCGGCTGGTGTCCTGAAACTCATCAAGCAACCAATGGTCGTAACGACCGTCGAGCCGGTAATCAATCATTTCCCGTCGCAGGCGGGCCTCCTCGCTGGAGTTCCATTGTCCGAGGAGAAGCTTCACGTCATCAAAACTCAACAAGCCTTTCCTTCGCAATTGGCGGGCGTGTTCCTGATCGACCTGCGCAATGATCTCACCAACCGCCTGGGTTTTTTCGACCGCACTCGCAAGCTCGCTTCGAATCGCAAGCCCCACCAAGTCCTGAAAGTTTCGCCAGCCTGCCTCTGAAAACGCCAGGACTTTGCCCCGGTCCTTTTCCTCAATCGGATCGGCCTCACCAATCCGCGCGAGAAGCCGTTTGCCCAGCGCATTCAAGGAAGGAGCATTGCCCACGCGATGGTCTTCGAGGTCATCGAGCACCTTTTGCCATGCCGCGTTGTCGAACTCCTCCCGCAACGAAGCAATCAAGGCGTCCTTCCCAGCGAGCCAATCGTCAACACTTCCGAGCTGCCCGAAGACCTCCTCATTTCCGAAGTGCTCCAGCCGCGCTCCTTCCTTCCAGGTCCGATGCCAAATTCCCACAAACTTCTCCAGCGACTGCTGCACTCCGGCTTGTCCTTTACCTAGGGAAGCACGACGATAGGCGTGAAAGAGCGCCTCGCGATTCTCAAACCCCTCACGCAAAATCCCGTCGAGAATCTCCCGCTTGGCGGTCTCTAGGGCCTCGCCTTCGAGCAGATCAAAGACCCCGCCCGTCAACCCCAACTCGTATTGAAAGCCGCGCACGATTTGTGAGAAAAAAGCATCCTGGGTGGTCAACTGCATCCGCGGAAGAGCGCGGACCACCGACTCGAGCACTTGGGGCAGATTCAATTCACCACCGACCTCCTCGCAGATGTCAGCGGCTTGCACAGGATCCAGACTAGCGGTGGCCAACTTCATCAGCACCGAATCGGCAAACTCGCCGGCGGCTTTACGCGTGAACGTCAGGGCCACGATTCGTTCGGGATCGACTCCTTCCAGTCCGATCTTTCCGATCACCCGGTTACCCAACTGGTAGGTTTTGCCCGATCCGGCCGAAGCCAGAATGACGAGATTCTTGGCCAGGATGTCCTTCACGGCTTCACCTCCTCCCATTTCACCGTCTCGGTGATCTCACGCCCGCAGGCCAAAGTCGGAAAATCTTCGTACGTCACCTTTTCCGCCGGAGGCCAGAACTGTCCCGCCTGCACGCGGGCAATTACCCATTCCGCACATCTGATGGCAGACTCACCCACCTCATCGGAAAAGTCCGGCCACGGGGTGACCCCCACATTGGCCTCATCTTCTCCCACTGCAAAGTAGCCCACTTCATCGACCCGGCCGTGCGCCTGACGGTAGGCCACCGCATAGAGAGGAACCTGCAGATTGGTCCATACCTTTCCGTCGGGTGTCATCACCTCGTCGTGCTGCAGATGCGACGGCACTTCGCCGCGAAACTTCTTTTGATGCTGGCCCACCACTTCCTTCGCCTTCCTGCTACTCTTATAGTCGACGACGCGAATGCGTCCATCATCGTGGCGCTCCACCCGGTCGATCTGCCCGGTGACAGTCATGCCCCCCAACTCCAACTTGAAGTCCTGCTCGACCTCGATGATCCGCCAGCCGTCAGCACGACATTCGGCCTGACGGGAGGCGAACCAACCCAATCGCAATCGCATGGATTCGCGCTGAAGCGAGATCACGAGCGGAAGATCCTTTCCAAACTGTTGCTCAATCAGGGCATCGAGAGAAGCGAGCAACCAGTTCTTGATTTCGATTTCATCAGCGGAATCGCGCGCTTTCTTGTCCTTCCCCCATTGCTCGAGAACCGCATGAAGAACATTCCCGAAGTCACGATGATTCCACTCCGCTCGTTCGGGTTCGCTTGCACTCATTCCAAGAACCCGCTCGAGATAGTAACGAAAAGGACAGGCCAGGTATTTGGAAAAGGCGGTCACCGAGAGCCGTGGTTTGGCTTCCTTTTGGGGCACTTTCCACATCCAGCGCTCCTCCATCTCCCACTGCACTCCCGCATCCTCCGGTTCCACTTCGGCAAATAAGGTCGAGACGCGTTCGGCCAGCGTGGACCCTTCGGCAGTGAGCAAGAGACGCGAAGGCATGAGGACGTCCCCACCACGGGAGGACTTCCCGACCAGAAGATCGACGCGGCCACTCTCACGCCTCATCTCGATCAACGCCGACAGCAGATAGGCATCCCGCGAAGCTCTCCGCTTGTCACACATCAAGCCAAGTTCCTCGCGCAGGGTTTCGGTGAGCCAGGGATCGCGGCTTGCTCGCGAAGGCACCCGACCCTCGTTCATTCCGCAAATGATCAAATGAGAACCTCGTGCATGCAGCAATTCCAACCATCCTTGCACATCCAGCACCCGTCCATCGGGACCCTCCTCGGTGACTGGCCCGAGATCCTGTAAGAGCAGCTCGATCCAAAACCCGGGAGCTCGCGACACTTCCTGGGACGCTTCCTCGGTGGCGAGCAACCACTGTTCCAGTCCGGCACTGCCATCGGGGTCGAGCCACTTCAACCAGCGCTTCATTCCCTCGTGAAAA
>JASFWU010000153.1:0-6678 GCA_050049035.1 Akkermansiaceae bacterium
GTTTCTCCGATATGCTTGGGGCGGATTTCGTTGCAGTGGTGCGTTCTCATTTTTTCAGGTATTGGGAGATGGTTTGTGCAAGGGAGGTGTCAGCGGTGAGCTTGACTTCCTCCCGGGTGGCGAGGGTTTTCAGCGAGACTTCGGGGAACTCGTTTCCGATGACCAGAGCCAGTGGAGATCCCGCTTGCTCAGCCGCTTTAAACTGTTTGTTGAATTTGGCGTCGGTGAGGCAGTAGGAAACGGCCAGGCCGGCGGAGCGGAGCTGACTTGCCAAAGCGAGGGCGTCAGCCTTGCGGGTGGGGTCGGCGAGGATGAAGAAAACATCGCATGCTGATTCCGCGGCCAGGGAGGCCTGCATTTTCTCGAAGGCATGAGGAGTGTCTTCGATGAGATTGCGGATCACGACATCGCCGATGGCGAAACCAACCGCCGGTAAGTCAACTTTGCCTTCCGACAAAGCGGAAACGAGGGTGTCATATCGACCGCCTCCTGCGACGGCGCGCTTTTGCTTCTGGGCATCGAAGACCTCAAAGACCACGCCTGTGTAGTAGGCCAGGCCACGAACGATCGAGAGGTCGACTTCGACGTCCTGTCGCATGCCGCGGGCTTCGAGATCGGCAAGGACCGCATTGAGATCATCGCTCAGGTCCGAAGGTTCCTTGATCGCGCTTTCGACCTCTTCGAGGGTCAGCCCAAGCTTTGAGAGTTTTGCTTCGCTTGCTCCGTCCTTGTCCCGCTCGAGCTTGTCGACGATCGCGAGGAGTTCGGCGGTTTGTGATTCGTCGAGGCCTTTTCCTTCGGCGAAATTCTGCCAGTAACGCCGGTCGGAGAGTCGAATGACAAAGTCGCCCTCCTTAAATCCCAATTCGCGCATCAATTCGATGGTGAGGGCAATGAGTTCGGCATCGGCAGCTGCGTCGGCTTCTCCGATGAGGTCGACATTGAACTGATAAAACTCGCGGGTGCGGCCGGCCTGGGGGGCTTCATAGCGGAAGCACTGTCCGATTTCGAACCAACGAAGCGGTTTCGGATAGTCGCGTTGCGAGGCAATGAGAAGGCGACCCAACGATGCGGTGACTTCGGGTCGCAGGGTGACATCCCGTCCCCCCTGGTCTTCGAAGCGAAAGAGCTGGGTTCCCAGTTCACCTCCCGATTTCTTGAGGTAGAGTTCGGTGGCCTCAACAATGGGGGTTTCATATTCGATAAACCCGTAGCGTCTCGCTACTTCGCGGAAGGTCCGGAAGAGGTAATTGCGGACCGCGCAGTCTTCGGGTTTGAAATCGCGAAAACCGGGAAGGGTCTGGAATGCGCCTTTGGCCATGGGAAAAGGTCCGGGGGCTCGTTTTCCCCGCGGGCGCGCGAGAATAGGGAGCGATTGCGCGTTGTCGAGACGGAATGGTAGGGGAAAGCGCGTTGCCGGACAATCTAACTCGTTGAATCAGGCGGCTAGACTCGATAGTTTCCTTCCCATGCTCACACGAATTCTGACGATTGGAGCGACTCTGCCGGGTTTCCTCATGGCTGGGCCCAGAGTTGCGAACACCACCATCACCATGCCGGGCGGTCCCCCGGCTTCGGTCATTGGGCTGGAGCTTGCCTTTCCGGGAGTGACCTTTTCGTCTCCCCTTTGCCTGCGCAGCCCGGATGGCGACACCCGACGGCTTTTTGTCTGCGAGAAAACGGGGGACCTTGAGTTGATCCCCGACGTCACCGCAACCAATCCAAGCAAGACGCTTTTCCTCAATCTCGACTCCATCGTGAACAGTCGCTCGACTGAGACATTTTTGACAAGCAGTGAGCAGGGGCTTCTGGGGGTGGCGTTCCACCCTGATTACGCCAACAATGGTGAGTTTTTTGTGGTCTACAATGTGAGTGTGGGAGGATTGAGTCATCAGCGTTTGTCCCGTTGGCATGATCCTGACGTCAACGACACTGTCGCCGATCCTTCCTCGGAGGAAGTCCTCATTGAAATGAGAAACGGGGCCTCAAACCACAACGGTGGAGACATTCACTTCGGGCCGGACGGCTACCTCTACATGAGTTGGGGGGACGAAGGTGGGGCCAATGACCAGCTCAACAACGGGCAGTATCTCGACAAAGATTTCTGGGCCGGGGTGATCCGGATCGATGTCGATCTCGAGCCGGAAGACTACACCGGTGCTGATGGAACGGGAAGCGATGACAACAACCTCCGTCCCAACAGTCACCCGGCAGTGAAGCTGGTCGGAGGAAATCCACTTTATGAGATCCCGGCGGACAACCCGTGGGTGGGAGCAACCACGTTCAACGGCGTTACGGTCAGTCCCACCCAAACCCGGACCGAGTTTTTCGCGGTTGGACTTCGAAACCCCTGGCGGATGAGTTTCGATGGTGACGATCTTTGGATTGCCGATGTCGGTCAGAATGCCCGCGAGGAAATCACCATCGCGCCACCCCTCTCCGAGGCTCCAGGCGGAACCAATCACGGTTGGGCCTGGTTCGAAGCGAGTATCGCCGGGGCCAAATACAACAACACGATCAACGGGGCGAACCGGAACTCTCTCGTGCACACCACTCCGATTTACGAATACAGTCATGGATCCGGAGCTTTTCAAGGCCGCTCGGTGACCGGGGGCTTTGTTTACCGGGGTGCCAACATTCCCCAGCTGACCGGCAAGTATGTTTTTGCCGACTACGTTTCAGGAAACATCTGGTCTTTGGAAAAGGCCGAGGGACAGGGAGCACCCGACGTCCAGCGAATTGCCGGTGAGGGTGGCATTGTCGGTTTTGGTCCCGATCCTTCCAATGGAGATGTTCTCCTCGCCGACATCAACAACGGGGTCATTCGCCGGTTGGTGGCGCAAGATTCCGATGCCAGTTTTCCCGACACCCTGACTGAGACTGGAATCTTCTCCGACCTCTCCACCCTGACTCCGAACGCCGGAGTGGTTCCTTATGAGGTGAATTTGCCCTTCTGGTCGGACCACGCGTTGAAGCAGCGATGGTTTGCCATCAAAAACACCACCGACCTGATCGGTTACAAGGAAGACGAGCCATGGACCTTCCCCAATGGAATGATCTGGGTGAAACATTTCGACCTTGAGCTGGAGCGTGGCAATCCGGCGACCCGCAAGCGGATCGAGACCCGGGTGATTGTTCGCAATCAGACCGGTGAGGTCACGAACGAGAACCTGATTGCGGAGGGGGCCGGCGGACGCTACCTCGTCCCTTCAGATTCCTCGCTGGAAGGATCCTGGATGACTCCCTCCTTTGATGATTCCTCGTGGACCTTGGCGGGTGCCGGTTATGGCTATGATACCCAATCGACCTTCATCCCGGAATTCGGAACCAACGGCAATTTGGGGAACAATCTCAACGGCGTGAATACCTCGCTTTATGTCCGGATGCCGTTCAATGTGACAGATGCCGATCAGTTTTCGACTCTCACTCTTCGGATGAAATACGACGATGGCTTTGTGGCCTATCTCAATGGAGTGCAGGTGGCTTCCGCCAACGCTCCGGGAACCCTGACCTGGCAGTCGGGTGCCACGGGAAATCACTCCGACAGCAGCGCCCTGGTTTTCCAGGATTTTTCGGTCTCCGCTTCCCTCCTCGTCGAGGGAACAAACGTGCTCGCTATCCAGGGCTTGAATGAAAGCATAGGCAGTTCCGATATGTTGATCAGCCCTTCCCTGGTGGGGGGACGACTTGATGGAGGAGCCGAAGGGATCTACGGAGTTTCCTATCGTTGGAATGAAGCGGGCACCGAAGCGACTTTGGTTCCGAGCGCCGGTGAAAGCTTTGACCTGTCGATTACGACACCCACTGGATTGCAAACCCAGACATGGGAGATTCCTTCACGTGCCTCGTGTCTCACTTGTCACACCACCAAGGCCGGCTGGGCCCTTTCTTTCAATACACCGCAACTCAACCATCCGGGGATTCTTGAGGGGACTTCCGGGAATTTTCTCGAGCTGCTTTCTTCCAGTGGATACCTCGACCAACCTCCCGGCGAGATTGCCAAACTGGCCCGGCATCTCGCTCCGTCCGATAGTCAGTATTCGCTTGAGGCGAGAGTGCGTTCATACCTCGATGTGAACTGCGCCTATTGTCACCAGGAAGGCGGGATTCAACCGGAGAGTTGGTTTGGAAAGTCCAATCTCACCATGGATGAAACCGGTCTCATCAACGGTGTCGCCTCGGGTGGAATCAATCATCCCGATGACCGCCTGATTGTTCCAGGCAACCCGATCCGTTCGATCATTCTCCTTCGGACTGCCGGAGCCGCCGGCTACTCACGCATGCCGCCGCTTGCTTCGAGTGAGATCGATACCGAAGGGCTGCAGCTGCTGACCGACTGGATCAATCAGGAGGCAACAACCGAGGTTAACTACGCAGCCTGGCGATTGGCCCGCTTTGGAAGTTCGAAATCGCCGCAGGGTGCTCCGGAGTTTGATGCCGACGGAGACGGTTTCTCCAACGAAAGAGAATATCTCGGGGGAACCGGCCCTCTGGATCCGTCGAGTTTCCCTGCGTTGCTTCTTCAAGAGAACGGAGGGAATGTTGAGATCACCTTCCCGGCAATCGGGAACCGGTCGGTTTTGATCGAAAGGTCCACTGATCTGAGTAATTGGCTGCCTTGGACCGCAAGCGGCAATGATGGTCTTCCCCGGAATCCGGCTTTGCCCGGTCCGGTCATCAGTGCTCCGCAATCCGGACCACAGGAATTCTTCCGTCTTCGAGTCCAGGAACGGTAGGCGATGGTGAATGCCAGAGGAATCCTTCTGGCATTCATCTCCACAAAACCATAGACCGGCTTCATGAAAATCCCGGTCCTGCTTCTGGCTTGCATCACGGCATCCGGTTCTTCGGCTAAAACAAAAGCTCTTTTAATCAGCCCGCCCTCCTTGAAAGATGCTTGGTCGGAGTATGCCAAACTCCGGGGGCAGAGTGGGGTGGTGGTCAAGGTGGTCACCACGGACGAGATTCAGAAAAAGTATCAGACCGGAGATTTGCAAAACCGGATGCGCCTGTGCGCGCGTGAGCACATTGATCAGCATGGAGTGACGGCTGTCATTCTGGGAGGAGACAGCTCTCCTGACGGCGGCTTGGTTCCCGATCGCGATACCTTCCACAAAAATATGTGGGGCAATGATGTCGATATCCCGAGCGATCTCTACTTCATCAGCCCGACCTCATGGGATCACGACAAAGATGGCATCTACGGGGAGTTCGAGGAGGACCGGGATGCGATCACCTATCCGGATGGCTCGGTGGGCATTGGCCGGATCCCGATTCGAACGAAAGAAGATATCAAAGCATATACCGAGAAGGTCCGGAGTTATCTGGCGATGAAAGCAACTCCGGCTCTCGGCATGACCTGTGAGGTGCGAGGAGCCTACGCCAAGGTTCTTAAGAGCGGGCGGAAGTGGATTCCGGAAGCCTGGCCTGACGGGAACGTTTCCTTTTTCTTCAATGACTTCACTGCATGGGATGGCGAGGGCGCGAAAGGAAGCTATCAACTTAACCCGAAAAACCTTGGGGACCAGTTTAACGAGGGGAAAATCTCCAAGTGGCACCTCCATGGTCACGGACTCATCGATCGTTGGGTCCTTGAGGGACGAACCAAGTTTTCCTATTCCAACATCAAGGCCTTGAAGAATGAGAAGACGCCTTTGGTCATCACCACTGTCTCCTGTTTCACCGGGCATTTTGATGCGGAACAAGATCCGTGTGTGACCGAGGCCATGTTGCGTCAGCCCAAGGGAGGGGCGGTTCTGATCGTGGCTCCTTGTCGTGAAGGAAAACCCCACTTCCATGACCCACGTCGGGATTTCCAGTTGATGACCCGGGAAGGGAAGCTCGACGGGACCACTCAAACCATGACCTCTTTCTGGGTCGCTTCATTGGGCAAAGACAAGGCTCCGGCGGGACGGGCGCTCGCTCTGTCGAAGGCCGGGTTGTCCGACGATGCCAAAAAGTCCGCAACCTACCACCAGGGGATCTGTGAGCTCAATCTTCTCGGGGATCCCACTCTTCCCGTGAGATAGGGGAGTCCCCGAAGCGATTAGTGTTGAAGCACGGATTCTTCCTGAAGCTCCCATCGATGGTAGGCTTCACTGTAATCTGCCGAGTTCTCCACCAACTCGTCATGGGTTCCATCGGCAGCCAACTTTCCGTTCTTTAGGAAGAGAATCCGCGGAGCCTTGCGCAAGAGATCAACACGGTGGGTCACCAGAATCGTTGTTCCCCGACCTTCCCGGGTTCGGTCCAAAATGGCTTCGTGAATGAGCGCTTCACTTTCCGGTTCAACCGAAGCGGTCGGTTCGTCGAGAAGAAGCACCGGTGGAGCCGTCAGGAAGGCGCGGGCCAGACTGAGGCGCTGACGTTGCCCGCCGGATAGCTTGACCCCGTTTTGGCCAACGCGGGTTTCGTAGCCGAAAGGAAGCGACGAAATGAAGTCATGGGCGTTGGCCTTCCGTGCGGCATCGGTCCATTCAATCTCGGAAGCATCCGGACGACCGTAAATCAGGTTCTCCTGAATGGTGCCATCGAACAGATAGTGATCCTGACCGACGTAGCCTATCTGGCGACGCAAGCTGGCGGTGGTCACTTCGCGGATGTCGCTTCCGTCGATCCTGATGCTCCCGCCGTCGATCTCAAAGAACCGCGGAATCAGATTAAGAAGCGTGCTTTTGC
>JASFWU010000154.1:0-6659 GCA_050049035.1 Akkermansiaceae bacterium
GTCGTCATGCGCGATGGCGATTACTCGCTCGTCGCCGACCCCGACTACGAACTCAGCACCAACAACATGTTTCGCGAAGCGTGGATCCCGAAGGTTAAATCCGGCGGCTATACTAACTTCCGGCTCTACAATCTGAAAACCGACCCTGGCCAGCAGACCGACCTCGCCGCCGACAAGCCCGAGCTCACAGCGAAACTCAAGGCACGCCTGTTGGAAATCAACGCCAGTATCATGGCCGATGGCGAGGACTGGCACCTCAAGTGAGCCGCGCCTGACCAGTGCCTGTTAGACGTTTTTGACGGAAAAAGAATCTTGATGAAACGACTGCTGCTGTCTGGATCTGCTTGGTAAGCAAAACAGCATGAAGGAAATGCCGGGCTCTCTTAGTTTGATCATTCCTTGTTGGAATGAGATGGAATCGCTCCCGGCGCTGTTTTCCAGGATCGAGGCGGTTTCTGACGAGTGGCCCGACGACTATGAGATCCTCTGTGTCGATGATGGTTCGAGTGATGGGACGGTTGAGCTACTTCGCCAGCAGCATGAGAGGGACCCGAAGTGGAAGGTCGTGATTCTCAGCCGGAACTTTGGTCATCAGTCCGCCGTTTCGGCGGGCTTAGCTGAATCACGAGGTGAAGTGGTAGCGGTGATCGATGCGGATCTTCAGGATCCACCGGAGTTGATTTCCCGATTGATCGAAAAATGGCGAGAAGGGTTCGAGGTGGTCTATGCGGTGAGAAAGAAACGCAAGGAAGGCTTGTTGAAGCGGACGGCTTATTTTTGGTTTTACCGTTTGATGAAAGCAACGACCGATATCAAGGACTTTCCTCTCGATTCCGGGGACTTTAGTTTACTCGATCGCAAGGTGGTCGAAACACTGGTGGCCTTCCCGGAGAAGAATCGATTTCTTCGGGGATTACGAGCATGGTCGGGGTTTCGTCAAACTGGAGTCGAGTATGAGCGAAGTGCCCGTCATGCCGGCGAGCCAAAGTATGGCTTTCGAAAGCTGCTGAGTTTGGCAGGCGACGGTTTGTTCTCGTTCAGCGGGGTTCCATTGAGATTGGCGTCTTTTGCCGGGTTGTTCGTGTCGCTTTTCGCTGGTCTGGGGGCGGCCATTTTTGTCATCCAGCGGATCTACCCCGAGCCCTTCCTTGAAATGGGAATGCCGATCGTTCCGGGTTTTGCTGCGACTATTGTCACCATTTTGTTTTTGGGAGGAGTGCAATTGCTCTTTCTCGGGGTCATTGGTGAATACTTGAATCGCATTTACACCGAGGTGAAAGGTCGTCCCGAATACATTGTGGCAGAGAAAATTGGCCTGGAGGACAAAAGGTCATGACAGAATGGCTGGGTCGGACTCTCGATGACCGCTGCACCCGATGGGTGGCGGGGCTCTTGTTTTTATTGATGACGGTAGCCTTATGGATTGGCTTTTCGGTCGATACTTACTTTGCAAGCGATGGGGCAAACTACTTTGTCACGATCATTGATGAAGCCCGCTTTACTGCGATTGCGCCGGCTCGCGCCCATGCCGAGTATCTGAGCCAATGGCCTTTGGTCTTGGCGGTGAAATGCGGGGTAACCGAGATCGAACAGCTGGAGATCTTCTTCGGGTTGGGGCTCTGGTTTCCGTGGGCGATGGGATTTGTGATCTCGCTCTATGCCACGCGGGAAAACAGTGGATTGATTTTTCTCTATCTCCTCTCAGTGGCCTGCCTCAATCTGGCCGCGTGGAGTGTCTTTATTGGTGAACACCTTGTGCTGCTTTCGGTTGCCTGGCCGATCTTTTACTTCGCAGTGATCAGGCGACCTTTGAACCTGGCAGAGCAGATCGTGACCGGTCTTTTGCTTTTGGCCCATCTCCGGCTTTATGAGAGCGCAGTGGCCACGGGGACAATCTTCGCGTGCCTCTTTGGGATTCGGGCTTGTTTTTCCGTTGATCGACGGGAGCGCCGTGTGAGCCAGGTGTTTGTTTTTCTTGCTCTGGCTTCGATAGCAATCGCCGCTTACTGGATTCTCTTTCCTCGTGACGCCGACAATCGCAGCAGCTTTTTGCGAGTGATGGTTGACTCCCTGGATCATCCTTATCCCCGAATTGGTTTTTGGTTTATCGTGTTCACGACGGTGGGGCTTCTGTTTCGGTTCAGGATTCTCGCCCTGGCTTCACTTGTCTTTCCCTTGGTGATCGTTTGGCAATCCTGGTTTGATTCCGGGATCTCTGCCTTGCTGGCATTCTCGACCAGAACCTTGTCGCTATCAGCCCTTCCTTTGTTGCTGGGAGTCGCACTTCTTAGTCAGCTGTCGGGGTTTCGGGTGACCCGTTTTCAGGCAGTCAGCCTTACGATCGTCGTCACCTCGATCAGTCTTTTGCATGTCAGACATTTGCAGGCCTGGGTCGAGTTCCGGTCACGCTTCATTGCGGTGGTCCAGACCGAAGTGGGATTTGTGGATCCTGATGACCATGAGGGGCTTGTTCACTGGGGGTGGACCAATCCCTTGCTGAGCTATCTCTGGAGCGATGGAGAGGTGAGGGCAATTGTTTTGAGCCCTTATCCTGAAGGATACCATCCTTTTGATCCGCGTCGGGAAGTTGTCATGGAGAAGTATCTGAGGGTTTCGCCGGGATTTGTAAAAAATGACCGCTAGTTGAGCGGGGAAGGTCACGCCCAATGGTTGATGTCTGTTTGAGCACAAATCACTCTCGTCGCTTCTTCAGCCTGCATTTGGAAAAGAGGCGTTTGTGATCATATGCCACTCATTCCTGGCTAACAGAATGGCAAACCATTCGGAGCCGCAGAGCCAGAATGGTGGTTCTATTGCTCGGTGATGAAGATGTTCCGGAAGTAATGTTGTCCACCTCCGGGAACCTCGGCCTGAATCGCGATGAAGCCGGCCTCAAGGTCCTGAAGCCCGTCACCCTGCCAGGCTTTCTTGCCATTGATTTCAAGCGAGATTTTCGAGCCCTTGACGGTGAGCTTGAACGTGTTCCATTCCCCGTCCTTCAGAAGGCCCTCGCTGGTGGCCCCCTTGATCCCGCCGACATTCCCTTCCTTTCCTTTGAGAAGGTTGGCCTGATAGCGTTTTGGCCAGGGACGTTTATCCGGAACAGAGGTGTAGCGGAAATAGACGCCGCTGTCCCAGGTGTCCTTGCCGAGGGCCTTCCATTCGTATTCGAGGACAAAGTCTTTGTATTTCTTCTCGGTCTGCACGAGACCGTTGCCGCTCTTGATGAAGATGTTTCCGTCCTTCACTTCCGCCTCACATTTCAGGACAGACCATCCGTCGAGATCCTTTCCGTTAAAAAGGGAAACCCGTTTTTCGTCGGCGCGGGAGATAGCCGAAGAGAAAATTGTGGCGGCAAGGAGAACTGGCAAAGTGAACTGTTTTCTCATGATGGTACGATAGGATACGAGGGTTGCGGATCAATCTGACAGGAAACAGCCGGGAACTTGTCTGGCTTCTTTGAGAGGAGGGCACATTCCGCTTCTTCAAAAATATGCCGTTCGCGCCAGGCATCCGCAGCGAAGATGATCCTGATCCGAATCGCCAGAGGCATTCCGAACGTTTGAGTCATTGAGTTTGGTTTGAGGGACTGGTCCAGGCTTACGAATACGTTGACAAGGACAGTCCACTGACGCGGTGGACCGGAAGGCAGCGTGCCGAGGCGAATATCGGTTTGACAATTCAGTCACAGAACAGGGAAAATGCTGGCTAATGAAGTTTCCCCTGATGCGCACGGTTCCTTTTCTTGTTTGCCTCGGTGCCTCCAGCCAGGCCTCCTTGGTGGCGCTCTACCAATTTGAAGAACCCGAGCCCAGCGATGGGGTGGGTGCGGTGATTGATTCGGTCGGGAGCAACAATGGCACCATCGTGTCGGGAGGAGGAGTGACCCAAGGAGCAGCAGGGAGATTTGGCAATGCCTACGACTTTGCGGCCGGCGGGGTCGATCTGGGTTCGTCGTCAGCGGTTCAGCCTACGGACGGCTTTACCATCACGATGTGGATCAATCCCTCAACCCTGAATGCTTTCGACCGCTATCTCGAGAGCCAGTCGACCAACACCAATGCTCAACACGGCATCCGGCTCGACTCCGGTGGCTCTGGCGCCAACTTCCGCGCGCTGATCCGTTCGGGCACGGCCAGTAACACCCAGCTGACCCACTCGGCGACGATCAGTGCCGGGACCTGGTACTTCGCGGCAGCTCGCTATGACTCAAATGGCGCCGGATTACAATTGACGGTGCTTGCCGATGCCGCATCGACAACTGCCGGAGCCGTCGGAGCTGCCACGGAAACCGCAGGCGCCCTGAACACCGGAACGCTGAACAGCCCGCACGCCCGCACCTCCTTGCTGGGTCTCGAGATCCCTGCCGGCAATCCCAACAACTTGCGCGGTCGCATGGACGATGTTGCCTTCTTTGACCACGTCCTCACCGACGACGAACTCGCCACCGCATTCAACAGCGGCGCGATCGCCTTGATCCCCGAGCCGAGCTCGATCGGCCTCCTGCTCCTCGGCGGGACCATGATGATGCGGCGCTCACGGTCCAAAGGGTAGGGGAAGAACTTTACCCGGCTACAGGAAGAAGGGGGCGCGACTCGATGAGGGGCCGCTGCAATTGCCCATTTCAACGGACAGTGGTAGCGAATGTCCCTTCCAGTTTCCCGGAATTCCGATTGTTACCTCCGGCGTCTCGACCCAAGTCCCAATCCAGTCCCTGCCACCAACGCCAAGAGCGAGACTGACGGTTCAGGAATTGCTCTTGAAGAAGAGAGTCCGCTGTTGATTGAATAGGTGGCTCCGTTATCCGCGGAAAGAGTGCCAGCAGAGAGTATTTGCTCTGGGTAGGAAAATGGTCCAACGGGTGCTCCTACCCCGCCCCCGTTCAGGAAGTTGTTAGGAAACTCGAGATCCAAGGTGAAGCGATTGATACCGGAGGGTCCATCGAACTCAAGGAGGTAGCGTAAACCGTCCGGTTGCAGGGTGGTGATCGGGGGCACTATCTCTCCACCCCAGTCTGAAACCAGTAATGCCGAGCCTGAAAGCAATGACAAGCTGTAGGTCCCATCATTCGCAGGCGTACCAGACAATGTGAGCTGGAAATCGACGAGGTCGTACACATAGGTAGAAAGGCCAAAAGAGCTACCAAGGAACTCATTAAATGTGGCTTCGGTGTCGACTGTCCCGCTAATCAGGAAAGTTGCGCCCGCATAATCCGCCGGCCCGGCCGTCTCAAGCGTCCCGCTAATCGAATACGCCAGAGTCACACCCGAGACCGGGAGCGGCGCTAGGGTGGATATGGAGAGGGCGCAAATGGAGTTCTTTATCTTCATAGTCTGAGGGGGTAACAGGTTTCTTCATCGGCGCTTGTGGAAGGATGGGCTGGCCCAACCCCTGGCTCAAACCCTATTTTAGATAGCAACTTGCCTCTTTTGGTTCATGTTTGATTTGAATCGTGACCTCATCAAAAACGTCAGGCTGCAGGAATTCGCCCGGCATAACAGAAGTCCTCATTCTCCCGGAAGGTGGGGACTGATACCTGACCGGACGAGTTTGACTTCATCCAACGCGTCCTCTAACAATTTGATCACATGAGAGCGAAGGTTTATTGGAAGGCATTGGCGGGACTTGCCTTCGCTGGTTTGGTTTCCAGTTGCAGCATCAGTTCGACGACTCGCAAGAAGCCGGCTCCGGGCATGGCGTTGGTGGATGTCACCCCGGACCTCGACAATCGGGACCGCATGCGTGGCCTCGGTTTGGTCTCGGTGAATGGCAAGAAGAAGTCCGGTAGTCACACGCAACTCAAGCCGGGACCGACCCGGCTTCGGGTCGGCTTCACCTGGCCGCAGGGAGGCAAACACGAGGTCGATCTCGTGTTTGTCGCACGCAAGGACGCGGTCTATGCCGTCCATTACCAGCCTTTTCCGCCCTATTACAATCAGATGGGCCGCAGCGATACTTTTGACGATGGCTTCCGGGCAATCGGGGGCGCAATGCAAGGTGCCGGAGAGGCGGGATTCTTGGCCCTTCCCTTCCTCGCCGTGTTTGGGACCGGTGCCTTGGCTGAACGTGCCGTTAATTCTGCGGCGGAAGAGAGGAAGCCCGCGAAGTATGTCGATGTCATGGTGGTATCGCCTCTCGCAATCGCCTGCACCGTGCGGGTCTACCCGGATGGCCGCACCGAGAAGAGGTGAGATCGCTCGGAACAACCCCGTGTCTTCCGCCAGACTTGGGTTTCTGCGGCTCTTCCGATAAAGGTAAACTCCGTGGCACCGCAACCCACCTGGGTCTTGGGAAGTTTGGAAACAGAATTCTCCTTGCGCGAAGGTCATTCCTCTTGAGAATTGGATAGTGATGATTCGATCTGTGATTTTACTTTTGGTGGCGATGACGGGGTTGGTGTCTGCCGTGGAGCCGATTCGTAATGTGAAGTACGACGACAAGCATCAGCGCAATGTCCTCGATTTCTGGCCGGCTCTGAACAAGGACAAGGAGGCTCCGGTCTTCGTGTGGTTCCATGGAGGTGGTTTTCGCAAGGGTGACAAAAGCCAGCTGGAGAAGCGGGGTCGCGCGTCACTGGATGCCTATCTCAAGGCGGGCTATGCAGTGGTGAGTTGCAACTACCCCTTCCTCGCCAAGGACATGGATTACCGGCAGATCGT
>JASFWU010000155.1:0-6627 GCA_050049035.1 Akkermansiaceae bacterium
AAACTCATTGGCAGATTCGACAAGTCCCTTGCCAAAGCAATACTGCCAGAGGCGGTTGGCCCAAACCCGGGCAGTAGTCGGGTGACTCGGCGATGCGATCCACTTCGCGAGTTCCAGTCTGGATCGCTTGGGACGGGCCGCCGACGGGTCGAGCGCCTTTGGAAATCCAACCGGAACTTCGTCACCCAAAGCGTGAACGCTTCCCCTTTCATGGATCTTGGGATTGGGGATGGAATCATTCTCGTGAACCCCCATGTAACGCACACCAGCCACCGGCCGATCCAGCTCCTTCTTTTTCATTTGAAGCCGGGTCATACGTTTCCCGAAATCGTCTCCAAAAATCCGGGACACCACGGCGGGATGCATTCCAGCGAAATGATTAACATCCAGGTTGTGGGTCGGGTCGAGAGTCACCTGGATCTTGTCGGGCCCCCGGTTGCCGCGTGCCACAATCCCCAGGACATTTTTTCCCGTGGTGAGTTCCGCGACGGGAAGCGGAATGAAATACATTCCATGCACTTGATCCACAACTCCCTCGTGCACGAGTGCTCCGTTAAGATACAACTCCAGCTTGTTGAGCGCTCCGGAAAGGTAAACGAGGTAGCGGTCCGGAATTGCCTGCAAGCCAAACTCCGCCCGGATCACCACCGGCTTGTCCCGGGTCCACTTGTTTGACTTGGCAAATCCACCCTTGGCCGCATCGTAGGAAGGAAGGGACCATCCCTGCTCGGAGGGCATTCCGATGCGACGTGTCGGATTGAGGGCAACTTGACGGGGCTTGTCTGCTTTCTTGAGAAAGGAGTCCAGCTTTGCGACATCAACTTCCTTCCAGAGCTCCTGAATCCGGGCGAGATTGGCATCGCTCTCTTCCTTCCTCTTTTTGACCAAGGCGGGGTCAATCCAGGTTTGATTGGCTTGCTTGAGCAGGTCCTGTTTCACTCCGGCAAAGAAGGAACGCATCCCAAAGTAGTCGGCCTGGGTGATCGGGTCGACCTTGTGATCGTGGCACTTGGCGCACCCCATCGTGGTGGCCATGAATGCCTCTCCCGTGACGTCCAGCATGTCGCTGATGACATCAGCATGGGCCTGGGGTCGGTCGGCCGGTTCGTCGTCCCGTTGCATCAGGGTGAGGAATCCGGTGGCAAGGCAAGAGTCGAGCGACTTGTCAGGCAACTGATCGCCGGCAATCTGCTCGATGATAAAGCGATCGTATCGCTTGTTCTCGTTAAAGGCTTTGATGACGTAATCGCGATAACGCCAGATCTCCGGCTTCGCACTATCGCGTTCGAACCCATTGGTTTCGGCATAGCGGACAAGATCGAGCCAATGACTGGCAAACTTTTCTCCGAAGCGAGGAGAAGCGAGGTAGCGATCCACCAATCTCGCCCACTCCTCATCGGTCTGCTCCGGAGGGAGTCCGGTGAGATCGTAGGAAAGGCGTCGGCGAAGCTCCTGGTCGGTCGCGAATTCGACCGGCTCAATTCCTGCTTCCCGCAGACCGGCCAGGATAAAGGCATCGATGGGATTGCTTACAAAGGGATGGTCGATCGATGGAATGGAAACTTTTTGCACCGGCTGATACGCCCAATAGCTTTCGGCGGACTCCTCCGCCACGGACACGCCCAGAAGGAGCAGGAATTTAAGAAATAAAGCAGCTGGAGTCTTCACTGGAATCGAGGTTGGGTTCTAAACTCGCCTGAGTTTGGCAATCTTTCAAGTTCACAAATCTTGCGCAAGAACTTATAAAATGGAAGGTTTTGCGCCACTTCTTCAAGGCA
Organism: Akkermansiaceae bacterium; assembly: GCA_050049035.1. Lineage (GTDB taxonomy): Bacteria > Verrucomicrobiota > Verrucomicrobiia > Verrucomicrobiales > Akkermansiaceae > SW10. Next base: position 1,779 of record JASFWU010000155.1, read on the forward strand.
ATCCTGCCATTTACCAATGACGAGAAACTCTCCCATCTGAACTTCCTGTCGTTCAATCATGAACATTCCCACGAAGAGCCATCGACGCCAAATCCTTCTCGAGATCGAGACCGCCATCGCACCGGGTCGAGACATGCTCCGCGGCATCTCCAAATTCGTCCGTGAGATCCATCGCTGGGATGTCCACCACAATGCCGGAAACTGGGCTCTGCATGGCAGCATTTCCGGCCCCTCCCATATCGAACCCCTTGCTGCCGACCGTCAAATCAACGGCGTCATCACGCGTATCTACGATGAAGCTGGGCGCGACCGGGCCCACCGGTTGATCAGGAAGGGCATTCCCGTTGTCGATATTCTCGGTGATCACGACGACCGCTCCCTGCCCCTTATACACACCGACGACAAGGCCATCGCTTTGACTGCGCTGAAACATCTCAGAGAACAGGGCTTCGACCGCTTTGCCTTTTGCGGCATTGAAGATACCCGCTGGTCCATCTTGCGGGGTTCCCATTTTTGCGAGAACGCCTCGCCAGGTGATGTCCCGACTCCTTCCTTCACCGTCTCCAAGTCGCCTTCAGAGGGAGGAAATGACGGGCATAAGGCGGAACTTTGGTTACAAAGCCTGCCACTTCCCATTGGAATCTTCGTTTCGTGTGATCACATCGCACCACTCATCCTGGAGGCCGCGAGGAGGATTGGAGTGACGATCCCCGAGAACCTCTCGGTCATCGGGGTGAACAATGACACGGTGGCGTGTGGCGTTTGCAATCCCACCCTTTCGAGCATCGACGCCTCGCATTTTGAAGTTGGTTATCGTGCCGCCCGCCTTCTGAATGACCTTCTCGAAGGTGGCGAGCCGCCCTCCGAACCGATCCTGATTCCTCCAACCCGTCTCGTGGTTCGGGGGTCATCGGGCGAGCTGGCCATCGACGACCCCTTGATCGCACGCGTGGCGAGCTTCATCAATCGAAACGCGGGCAGCCCGATCGGAGTCGATGATGTCGTGGCAACTGTCCCGCTTTCCCGTCGCGAGATTCAACGACGTTTTCGTCAAGCCACCGGGCACACCATTCACTCGTCCATCCTCGACGCTCGCATCAACATCGCCAAACGGCTCCTGGGCAACCCTGAATATACGGTCGACAGGGTGGCCGAACTCTCCGGTTTCGGCAGCCGCCAGCACTTTGCCAAGACATTCAAATCCCAGACCGGTGTCACCCCTGCCACCTTTCGCAAGAATCACAGCCTCAGATGAGTCCGCAAAGCCTTCTTGATTTTCCGAAAGAAGCAAAGAACCTGAAGGTATTGAAAAGCAATCGTTCAACTCAAAGCCCACCTGAAACAAGATCATGAAAATCCGTTCCATTCTAAAACACCTTGCCCTCAGCAGCGTGCTGCTGACCGCTGCCAACGGACGCACCTGGACCAGCGCAGACGGCACCAAAACCTTCGAGGCCAAACTCAAATCTTATAACGCCGAGAAAGGTGAAGTGGTGGTGACCTTTCGCAATGGCCGCACCATGCGCTTCAGTCAAACCACCCTTTCCAAGGAAGACATTGAGTATCTCAAGACCGCAAAGCCCGAAGGTAGCGGTTCCGCCGGAAGTGGCAGACCGGTCCCCGAAGTTCTTCCCGATCATGACGGACAAGAGGCCGACACGAGCAAGCCGGTGAAGGTATTCATCTTGATGGGTCAGTCCAACATGTTGGGTTTTGGATCCACCTCCGGGCTGAAGACCGCTACCACGGAGGGTCTTTATCCTTATCTTGTCGACGATGCCGGCGAGTGGATTGTCCGCAATGACGTTCGCAACGTCCGGGTCATGTGCTCGGGATCCGGACCGTGGAAAACCCACTTTAATGACTGGCTCAGCGGGGGCAACGGCTCAGGCGCAAGAGGCGGGATGTTTGGCCCTGAAATTGGCATCGGCCATTATCTCGGTTACGCCTTGGATGAACCCGTCCTTATTCTCAAGACATGCATCGGGAACCGTAGTCTCGGATATGATTTGCTTCCCCCCAGTGCGGAAGGGACCGGGGCCGATGGAAAATCATACGAGGGAAACAAGGAAGACCCCACCCGGACTCCCAAACCGGGGAACTGGTATGCGGGGGTGCAATACGATGGGGACACCCGCGCGGCCAAAGAGGTCATGAAGGACATTGGCAAATACTATCCTGGGGCGACAAAGTGCGAGGTTGCCGGATTCTTCTTTTGGCAGGGAGCAAAGGACCTCGGCAAGGGGGGAAGCGCCGCCAATTACGAGGTGAATCTCGTCCACTTGATCAAAGATCTTCGCAAGGATTTCAATGCCCCGAACGCTCCTTTTGTTTGCGCAACGATGGGACAGGAGGACAAGTCTGCGACAATCGCCAAGGCTCAATTGGCAGTTGACGGCGAGACCGGCAAGTATCCCGAGTTCAAGGGGAATGTGGCGACATTTTACTCCAAGCCCGTATGCCAGGGAGGAAGTGCCAACGGTCACTACGGGGGGAATGCAAAAACCTACATGGGTGTCGGTGACGGAATGGGCCGCAAAATGGCTGAACTCCTCAGCAAGTAAAACCGCAAACGGAGAAACCATGAGGGGGATGTTGCACTGGCGGCATCCCCTTTTTCTCGCCACGGAGGCTAGGTATGACGAATGTCTTCGGCCGAAGCCGAGAAAACAACGTCTTCCGCGATATTCACCGCAAGATCTCCAATCCTTTCAAGACTGCGGGAAATAAAGATCACATTGAGCAATGACTCCGTCTCCGGCTGGCCTTCGGAGATTTTCTGGGTCAACCCCTTGCCCAGGCCCTTGTGAAGCTGGTCGATCTTGTCATCCATCCTGATCACTTCGTGCGCCATGGCCTCGTCGCGGTCCGAGTATGCCACGAGTGCTGATGAAATGATTCGCCGGACTTCCACCTGAAGGGGTTCGACGAGGCGGATCTCATCGAGCTCACCGGCTTTCAAAATCTTGCGGGCACGCTTTGCCACCGTCACCGCATGGTCTCCAATTCGTTCGAGACTGCGCCCGATATTGATCGAGGAAAGAACATGCCTCAGGTCAGAGGCAACCGGATTAAACCGCATCAGGATCGCCATCCCCTGTTCGTCGATTCGCTTCTCGTGCTGGTCGATGGCTTCATCCTCGTCGATCACGTCATAACAAAAGTCGAGATTACGATCCAATAATCCGGTCAGGGATTTCTCGATCGCAGCCACGGCAAGCGTTCCCATCGCAACCACGGTATCCTTCAAGGCACCTAGCTCGTCATCATAACTTCTCAGGATATGGGGCATCTCTTCTTTCTATTGTTCATATTCTAACCAAAACGGCCACTGATGTAATCTTCCGTCTGTTTCACCGAGGGATTTCCAAAGATACTGGCGGTATCGCCAAACTCAACCAACTCTCCCATGTTGAAGAAAGCCGTCTGATCCGAAACCCTGGCCGCCTGCTGCATGTTGTGGGTGACGATCACAATGGTGAACTCATCCTGAAGCTCCGCAATGAGGCCTTCGATCCGGGCAGTGGCAATGGGATCAAGGGCCGAACACGGTTCATCCATCAAAATGATCCGCGGCTTAACGGCAATCGTTCGCGCGATGCAAAGGCGCTGCTGTTGCCCCCCGGAAAGCCCGAGCGCGCTATCATGCAAGCGGTCGCTGACTTCCTCCCACAAGGCCGCCTTCCGCAATGACTCTTCCACGACCCCATCAAGGATTTCCTTCTTTTTGACACCCTGGACCCGGAGCCCGTAGGCCACGTTTTCGTAGATCGATTTTGGGAATGGATTATATCTTTGAAAGAGCATGCCCACCTGCTTGCGCAATTCGATAACATCAACACCGGGGCCGTGGATATCATGTCCCATCACCTTGATGGTCCCTGCCGTGATTCCTGCCTTGCCGATCAGGTCGTTCATCCTGTTGAGACATCGGAGAAGCGTCGATTTTCCGCAACCGGAAGGACCGATGAAGGCGGTGGTAACTCCTTCCTGAATCTTGAGCGATATGTTGCGCAGGGTTTCGGTTCGTCCTCCATCATAGCTGAAGGCCAGACCTTCGATCTCAATGATCGGGTCCTTCCCGGTTTCACTTTCAGCTCTTGGATCCATCAATCTTGTCAAAACCTACCATTCATTCCTTCTGCGGCAGCGGGATCTCAAGACCACCGAGACCATTGCAAATCCCATCACAAGGATCAGGAAAAAGAGAACCGATCCATATCGCATTTCATTGAGGGCCTCTCCTCCGGGCTGCCGGGAAACCGTGTAAATGTGATAGGGCAGGGCCTCCACTTTTTGGGTGAGAACATTTGAGACCCAGAAAAGCCCAGATCCCTCAACCTCCTCCCAGGGCAGGGTCGCCCGACTCAGGACTGCCGCGGTGAAGAGAATGGGAGCTGTTTCTCCTGCAACCCGGGTGACTCCCAAAACAGACGCTGTCAACATCCCGGGTGCGGCGTGAGGCAAGACCGCGGTCCGGATACAGGTCCATCGGGATGCCCCCAATGCCAGCGAGGCCTCCCGTAAACTTCGGGGAACCGCCTTCAACGATTCTTCACAAGCCGCCACGATCACCGGCAAGACCATGATGGCCAGGGTCGCCGCGCCCGCTATCAAGGAACTCCCCCACCCCTGGAAGCTGAGATAGCCGTCGGTCAACCAAACCGGAATGGCAAGAATCGACTTCTCCGGATCCGGCTCGGGAGTGAGAACCGGGAAAACCGGCGACATGCAAAAGAAGGCAAACCCAAAGAGCCCGAAGACAATGGAGGGAACGCCGGCGAGATTCATGATGGCCAAACGCAGCGTTTGCACGAGGCGGCTGTCCCGGGCAAACTCAACCATAAAA